>JAUXII010000111.1 GCA_030621075.1 Lentimicrobiaceae bacterium | reverse complement strand
AAAAATGCTGAAATATACCTCAAGAAGCGAAATGAGGTTGATTTTTTCAATGAAGTATCGCTAGCGCTGTGGGGTTATTTAAGTGATAAATTTAATATCCCTCTTTCTGACCTTTCGATGGATTCGGCACATGAAGCTCTTTCTCTGAAAGGTGTTAAGGAAGAAATTTCATTTCAATTCCTGGATATACTCAATCAGTGTGAATATGCACGGTTTTCTCCTGCAGGAGAATCAGGAAGTATGGAGAAAATATATAGCGAAGCCATTTTAATAATAAGCAAAACAGAAAGAGGACTTAAGTAATGATCTCTATAATTAAATATCTAACCCTAATATTTCTGCTTTTGGTGCCATCATTGCTTATGGCTGACGAAAATGAGCAAATTATCCGGCAAGCAAACCAGGATTATTCTTCCGGTCTTTACAATAATGCAATCGCTGGTTATTTGCAGGTTCTGGACAAGGGAGTTGAATCGTCAGAGCTATATTATAACCTGGGTAATGCCTATTTTAAAGTCAACGATGTGGCATCAGCCATTTTATTCTTTGAAAGGGCTAAACGCCTGAATTATTACGACGAAGACATCAACCATAATCTGCAGGTCGCTAATAACCGGATTGTAGATAAAATTAATGAGGTTCCGGTTATATTTTACAAGCAATGGTGGAATAGGATTTATAACCTACTGGGAGTCAATGCATGGGCGAAGTTAAATATCACCATTCTTGTCATCTTTATGATACTTGTGCTGGTTTATTTTGTTGCCAGGATAATCATTATTCGTAAAGCGGCATTCTGGTTGGGAATTGGTATGTTTGTCTTTGCATTATTTAGTTTTGGGTTTTCATTTCAAAAACATAAATCCTTCCATACCCACAATCAAGCTATTGTTTTTAGCCCATCCATTACCATAAAAAGTTCACCGGCAGAAAACAGTGTGGACTTGTTTGTTGTTCATGAAGGAACAAAGGTGAAAATATTGGATTCAATTGGCGATTGGCGTGAGATAAAAATTGCCAATGGAAGCGTTGGCTGGATTCAACAATCAGCCATTTCTGTTATTTAATCAATGCATTTCTTACAGAATTATCCTTTTTTTTATATATATTATATTGCCAGTTAGCTTTTTATTAAAAATAAAGGGAATTGGTATCTTTTCAGTAAGGAATCAGTAAACAAACCTGCATTGGCACCTCAAATGACTTATCTTCTACCTCAGGCGGTCAGCGGCCCTTACTAACTTTTCATCCCTTTTGATCGCTCTTAAAGCGAGGACGAGAAAAACCAGGCATGCTAAAGGGAAAACAGAACCGGTTTCGTAAGAAGTTGTAACCGAAACACTGGTGGATATCCGATCTGTGTAAAAAAACATTAAAACAATCAATACAATATTCAACAAAATACTAAAATTCACCATTTTTACCTGGAGCCACCTTTTTTTATAGTTAAAAATGGCAGTTACAATCAAAGCCATTACGGCTATATCAATCACTATCAAAGGTATATTAAAGAACTTATTATAAATTAATTCTGAAACGGGAACCTTATTTTGCACAGTGTAAATAAATAGCTTAATGTACTCGCTATCGGACAGGTAGGTTGCTAGAGGAAAGAAAAAAATCATAAAAGAGGATAGAAATGCCAGAAAAAGGTAAACCGATTGTATTCGCTGAATCATGATACTTCAAGTTAGTTAAGATGCTCAACAAAGATACGAATGATTTCTTAAGGAGTACGATAATTCCTTGGTTTTTACATTATTAATCTGTCATTTAAAAATAAAAAAACATATTAATTCATTTCGTTATGAAATATTTATTACTTTTGCACCAAATTCCTTCTAAAATATAATTCTGAAGCAATTCAAAAACAGCTACATTTTATTTAATCTGAATCCAAAAAGACAACTCGTGTTTTCTTAAAAGAAACTCATTATTGTCCCTCCTATTTAATAATATTTAAAATAAAAATTATTTTCCTAATGTACGACATTATAGAATTAAACGGAAAGCTTGTTACAGACCTTAGAGATATTGCGAAATCCCTTAATATTCGCAAAACAGAAGGGGTGAAGAAACAAGATCTCATTTACAAAATCCTTGATCATCAGGCATTAAATCCACCACAGGAAACACTTAATAAAGAAAAAAAACCAATCAAGAAAACGCTGCAATTAAGACGAAGCAAAAAAACTCCAAAAGAGGATATTCCTAAAAATATTGACACGAAAGATACCTTATCCAAAGAAAAAGCAAAAGATAATCAAACGGTTACTGAAAAAAGAACAAAACCTGATAGGGATAAAAGGAATGTTCGGAAAATTGAGCAACAACCAGTTGTAAAACATGTTGATCAAAAAGATCAAAAAGACGACAAAGAGAAAGCTCTTCCAACTAAAAATAAAGAGACATCTCCTTCAACTACCGATCAGAAAAAATCGCCTGTGACTTCTGAAAGAGAAAGGCCAGCACATAATAAGAGAGGCATTAAAGGCAGAGATCAAAACCATCGAAACAAATATGCAGACCGTAAAAAGGATGAGTATTCATTTGAATTTGAGGGAATTGTATCTTCCGAAGGTGTTTTAGAGATTATGCCTGACGGGTATGGGTTTTTAAGATCTTCTGATTATAACTACCTGAACTCTCCTGATGACATCTATATTTCACAGTCTCAGATCAAATTATTCGGGCTTAAAACAGGTGACACTATCAAAGGTAGAATACGACCTCCAAAAGATGGAGAAAAATATTTTCCGCTTATTAAAGTTGAGCAGATAAATGGACGTAGTCCTGAGGAAGTTCGCGACAGAATCCCATTTGATTTCCTTACGCCCCTTTTTCCAATAGAAAAATATATTCTAACAGGACACCCTGAGGATTCACCCTCCACACGTATCATCGATATGTTCACTCCAATAGGGAAAGGACAACGAGGATTAATCGTAGCTCAACCCAAAACAGGAAAAACTGTCTTGCTGAAAGAAATCGCTAATGCCATTTCTTATAATCATCCGGAGTCTTACCTGATTATCCTCCTTATTGATGAGAGACCTGAAGAAGTTACCGATATGGAAAGAAGTGTTAAGGCAGAAGTCATTGCTTCAACATTTGATGAACCTGCCGAGCGACATGTTAAAATATCTAATATTGTGTTGGAAAAGGCAAAACGAATGGTTGAATGCGGGCATGATGTGGTTATTCTGCTTGATTCAATCACACGTCTTGCCAGAGCTTATAATACTGTTTCTCCGGCTTCCGGAAAAGTACTTTCAGGGGGGGTTGAAGCCAATGCCTTACAAAAACCTAAACGGTTTTTTGGAGCAGCCCGTAAAATAGAGGACGGCGGCTCTTTAACAATTCTTGCAACTGCACTAATTGATACCGGTTCAAAAATGGATGAAGTTATTTTTGAGGAGTTTAAAGGAACAGGTAATATGGAGCTTCAACTTGACAGGAAACTATCAAACAAACGTATTTATCCTGCTATCGATATCGTTGCCTCCAGTACAAGACGTGAAGACCTGCTTCTTGACAAAGAAATGCTGCAAAGAATATGGATTCTAAGAAATCATCTCGCAGATATGAACCCGTTAGAAGCAATGGGATTCCTAAAAGACAAAATGAAGTTCACTAAAACCAACGAGGAATTTCTTATTTCAATGAATGCTTAATGTAACTTCGGGATTTGAACAAAGTACAGGTCTACGGGTTAGCGGGTTGGCTCGAGAGTAACTTCATTTTCTTAGGATTTTTTCAGCCAATTTCTGAAAATTAATTCCATCAAAATCGCCTGAGCTCATCATTAACAGGTTCTTGTTTCTCCAATCATCATTAATCAGATCCTTTAGCATCTCTTTTGAATTGGTGTATACTTTCATTGCCGGATGATTGAATGAATGCATTATCATCTCCTTACTGACATCAGGTAATCGCTTGAGAGCAATAGTGTGGGGATTGTAATAAACAATTGGAAAATCAACACCGCTCATTGTACCTCTGTACTGCTCTAAAAAGTCTTTATTCAGGCTACTAAAAGTATGTAACTCCATACAGGCAACTAATTTTCGATCAGGAAATTGCTCCTTAACAGCTTTAGTAGTTGCAACCAACTTGGAAGGCGAATGTGCAAAGTCTTTGTAAACGGCAGTATAATCATTGCCATCAATGAATTCCAACCGGTTTGAAGCTCCATGAAATGACGAAATCGCATCATAAAACATTTGCCTGTCAACACCAAGCTCCCGGCAAATTTTCCAGGCAGCGTTAAGATTTAACAGGTTATGGGAACCAAAAACTTTAAGAGGTATATTTTTACCATGCCTTGTCAGGTATGTAATGCCATTATTAATTATATGTGGAGGTAAATCATACCCTGTCTTTTCAATATACTGGTTTGTATCTTCAGCTAATTTTGTAAGAAGATGATCATCCTTGCAATAAACAAGCTTGCCGCCTTTAGGTATCATGTCGATGAAAATCCTGAATTGTTCAACATATTCCTCAAACGTCGGAAAAACATTGATATGGTCCCATGCAATGCCACTTATCAGGGCCAGTTCAGGCTTGTAAACATGAAATTTAGGCCTGGGATCAAGGGGGGAAGTAAGGTATTCATCACCTTCAAAAATCATAACCGGGGCTTGGTCAGTCAGTCGCACCATTACGTCAAAACCTTCCAGTTGCGCTCCAACAAGAAAATCAGCATCAATACGATGGTATTTTAATACATGCATGATCATTGCCGTAATGGTTGTTTTACCGTGACTACCTCCGATCACAACTCTTTTCTTATTCTTTGCATGCTCATACAGAAACTCAGGGAATGAGTAAACAGGCAACCCCAACTGTTTGGCTTTCAATAATTCAGGGTTATCAGATTTGGCGTGCATGCCTAAAATGACAACATCCAGTTCGGAAGTAATTTTATCATCAAACCAGCCATCTTTCAGTGGTAATAAACCATATTTTGCCAGCCGGCTACGTGAAGGATCAAATATCTTATCATCCGATCCGGTAACCCTGTCGCCCTTTTTGTGAAGAGCAATGGCCAGGTTATGCATAGCGCTGCCACCTATGGCTATGAAGTGAACTCTCATTTACAGTAGCTTTCCGT
>JAUXII010000300.1 GCA_030621075.1 Lentimicrobiaceae bacterium | reverse complement strand
TATTCTCCTGATAGCGAGCATAGATGGATGGCGAGCATTGCTATGAATGGTTATGGTACCATTGCTTTAGGTTATACAGTTTCCAGCTCAAGTACATACCCTTCAGTCCGGTACACCGGACGTTCGCCGGATGCTCCACTGGGAGAAATGAACTACCCGGAAATGGAATTAGTGGCCGGAACCAATTCTCAGAGTTCCTATAACAGATGGGGCGATTATAGCATGATGTCGGTTGACCCGGTTGAGGATTCTATTTTTTGGTACACGCAGGAATATATGGGAAGTGGATGGCGAACCCGTATCGGTGCTTTTGATTTTGGACCTATTATGCCGCCTGATATTGAATTAGGCAATGATACCAGTATTTGTGAAAACTCCGCAATCTTTATAGATGCTCAGGGAACCTCTGTTAAATCTGTTTCCTGGACTTCAACCGGCGATGGTTTTTTCTTGCCTTCACCTCCTGTTTATATGCATCAGGGGTATCTTAGGGGACAGGGAGATATTGCAAATGGAGGATTTCGCTTAACGATTACTGCTTTAGGTTACGAAGAAGGAATGCAGGATCAGGATAGTATTTATGTTACTATTATCTGTCTTCCGGAAGCTTTTGCAGGTAATGATACCACTATTTGTTACAACACTTCAGTCACCTTAAATGGTGAAGCGATAAATGCTGATTATATAGCCTGGTCAACAAACGGTGATGGTGTGTTTGATGATATCACCATCCTTAATGCAACATATACTCCGGGTCCGGAGGATATTCAGAATGAGTTAGTTGAGCTCACCTTGTCGGCTTATCCCATCTTACCTTGTGATGATGAGGATACCGATAAAGTGAAAATTACGTTGGATCCTTGTACAGGTTTTTCAGATCCAATTGCAGGTAAAATTAATATCGTAGTCATCCCCAACCCATCAACGGGCCGCTTTACTCTTAAAGTCGATGGACTTGAACAAAAATCCTATGAAATTATGATGGTAAATCAACTGGGAGAGATTGTTCTATCCAGGAACGGAAAAGGCAGAGCGTTGTTTTATGAAGAAATCGACTTTCCCAACCTTCCTAAAGGTGTATACTTTTTAAAAGTCATTACTAATGCTGAAAACAGGGTCCGAAAAGTTGTTGTACAATAGATAATTAGATTTCTTTCCTATTGTAGTTTATAAGTTTTTTAGTAATTCATTCACTACTTTCTTATTTGTTTCTACATTTGGCTATTATTTTAATTTAGGTAGTTATTTCTTGTATTATTATTTTTTATTAAGAAAGGAGAAGCACCGTGAATGATGTCATGATTTTTGCCGTTATTTCGTTAAGTGCTATTGGGATTGTCTCTGCCGTTATTTTATTTTTAACCGCTCAGAAGTTTAAGGTTATTGAGGATCCGAACATTGATTCTGTTGAGGGCGTTTTGCCCGGTGCCAATTGCGGAGGTTGCGGTTATCCCGGCTGTAGGAATTTTGCTAAAGAGATTGTAAAAGCCGGTAATATGGACGGATTTTATTGTCCTGTTGGAGGAAATGATGTGATGAGTAAAGTGGCCGGGATCCTGGGTCTTGAAGCAGATATGGCAGAGCCTCAGGTTGCTGTGGTTAGGTGTAATGGGACGCGGACGAATGCGCCGAAGAAAGTTGAGTATGATGGCCCTGCCACTTGTTTTTTTGCTCATAACCTTTATTCAGGTGAAAGCGGCTGCCCTTATGGTTGCCTTGGACTGGGTGATTGTGTGGTAGCTTGTAACTTTGATGCCATCTATATGGATGATGAAACAGGGCTGCCGGTTGTGATTGAGGATAAGTGTGTTGCATGTGGCGCCTGTGTCGAAGCCTGCCCGAGAGATATTATTGAGCTGAGAAATATTGGGAAGAAGAGCAAAAGGATTTATGTTTGCTGTATTAACGAGGAAAAAGGTGGTGTTGCCAGGAAGAATTGCTCTGTGGCATGTATCGGCTGTGGTAAGTGTGTTAAGGTGTGTCCGTTCGATGCCATAACCCTGGAGAACAACCTGGCATATATAGACTTTGAAAAATGTAAGTTGTGCCGGAAGTGTGTTGCAGTATGCCCCACAGAAGCTATCCATGAAATTAATTTCCCCCTGCGGAAAGTAAAAGAAGATAGTTCTGAAAAAGAGGCGGAAAAAGTTGTTGTGTAATAAGTATAAAAAAATTAATGTTAAAGACATTTAAATTGGGCGGGATTCATCCCGAAGAAATAAAGTTATCATCAGATCAGTCGATTGAGGTTCTGCCTGTGCCAAAGAAAGTCTTTATTCCCGTATCCCAAAATCTTGGAGCACCCTCAAAAGTGCTGGTGAAAAAAGGTGATATCGTCAAAGCAGGACAACTAATAGCAAAAGGAGAAGCATTCATCTCTTCTAATGTTCATTCCTCTGTTTCCGGAACAGTGATGAAAGTTGATAAAGTGATCGATACAAGCGGTTACAAAAGAGAAGCTATTGTAATTGATGTGGATGGAGATGAATGGGATGATACCATTGACAGGTCGGAACAAACCAAACGCGACTGC
>JAUXII010000230.1 GCA_030621075.1 Lentimicrobiaceae bacterium | reverse complement strand
GGCAAATATCATGATCAATGATTACCATTCGAATGAAAGCATTGTTGTCCCCTCTATTCTAATAAAGGAAGACATGAAAGGATTTTATTTATATGTTGCTGTTGGGAATAGTGATTCCTGGACAGCAAAGAAGAAATATGTAACAGTAGGGGTGTCATATAAAGATATGAGTGAGGTGTTATCAGGATTGAATATAGGTGACATAATCATTACCGATGGATATAATAATGTTACCGATGGCGTGGTGGTAAGGATTGAAAATTGAAAATTGAATTTTGGAAACAATAAATAGAAAATCAAAGATGGCTTCTGAAGGAGATAATAATAAAAAGGTTATACGGTATTTCTGGCTTTCCTCGTGGGCGCTGAATAATAAAAACACAGTTTATTTGATCATTTTGATTGCCATAGCGTTTGGTGTTTTTTCTTATATCACCAGGCCGAAAGAGCTGTTTCCTGAAATTCGAATTCCAATTGTTATGGTTCAGGCCATATATCCCGGGAACCCCCCGGTTGATATGGAAAATTTAATTACCCGACCGCTGGAAAAAGAGATTGAATCGGTAAAAGGCATCAAAGTAATGACCTCTGTTTCGGCACAAGATGCCGCAAGTATCTTTATTGAATTCAATACACAGACGGATATTAAAACAGCCCTGCAGGATGTAAAAGATGCAGTTGATAAAGCCAGGGGCGATTTACCAGATAACCTTCTCGATGATCCTCTGGTTGAAGATATTGATTTTTCTGAATTTCCGGTTATCAACGTGAATCTTTCCGGCGACTTTAGCATTAATGAATTAAAAGATTACGCTGAGGACCTGAAAGAGGAATTTGAAACAATCATGGAGGTATCTGGCGTAAACATTACAGGAATTACAGAGCGGGAAGTTAAGATTAATCTTAACCCTTTTAAAATGAGCGCCCTGCAGGTAAGTTTTTCTGATGTGGAAAATGCAGTATTGTCGGAAAATGTTTCAATATCGGGCGGTGATGTAAAACTGGGAAAAATAAGACGGTCTATTCGAATGATTGGTGAATTTAAAACTGTTCAGGACATAGAAAACATCATTGTAAAAAGCGAAAATGGAAATATTGTGTATATGCGTGATGTGGCTTATGTTGAATATGGTTTTAAAGAACGCGATAGTTATGCCAGGCTTGATTTACAACCAGTGGTTTCGCTTCAGGTGATTAAAAAAAGCGGAGAGAACCTTCTTTCTACCGTTTCTCAGGTTGTAGAAATATTAGATGATGCAAAACAAACCCAGCTAATACCCGGGAACCTTGTTATTACGTTAACCAACGATCAATCGGATATGGTAAAGAAACAGCTGAGTAACCTCGAAAACAGCATTATCATGGGAATTATCTTCGTGGTGGTGATTTTGTTTCTTTTTCTGGGCACACGTAATTCCTTGTTTGTTGGGTTTGCCATCCCCATGTCGATGTTCCTTTCATTTATGATTATGGGCATGATGGATTATCGCATTAATATGATTGTTCTGTTTTCGCTGATCCTGGCTTTGGGTATGCTTGTAGATAATGCTATCGTTGTAACCGAAAATATACATCGATTTGTCGACAGGGGGTATTCTGTGCTAGAGGCAGCAAAACAAGCTACGGGAGAGGTTGCTATGCCGATTATTTCATCAACAGCCACTACACTTGCTGCTTTTGTCCCGCTGCTTTTCTGGCGAAGTATAATGGGTGAATTTATGTCGTATATGCCTATTACATTAATTATTGTTTTAACCTCTTCACTTTTCATTGCCCTGGTGATCATCCCTGTGATTTTTGTTGTTTTTTACAAAAAAGGCGCCAATCTTGTTTTGCCTAACCCTAAATCGACCCTGATTATTGCAGGTGGGTTAATTATAATTTCCATTGTGTTCTATCTCCTGAAGATAAACTTGGTTGGAACATTGCTAATGGTTTTTGCCATGATAGGTTTGTTAAACCTTGCGTTTTTTTCCAGGCTTGCCTTTTGGTTTCAAAGGGTAGGACTTGTTTGGATGGAGAACACCTATTTGAAATTCATTCAGTTTGCGCTAAAAAAGAAGAATCCATATGTGTTTATTGTTGGTACTTTTTTATTGATGATCATTATTCTGGGGTTTTATTTTTCAAGTAATCCCAAAATTGAATTTTTCCCATCTTCTGATCCCAAGCGCATCAATGTACTTGCTGAAATGCCAATCAGTACAGATATTGAAGTAAGCGATTCGATCATGCATCTATTTGAAGAAAGAATATTCCGGTTGTTAGAACCCAATATGAATCTGGTTAAATCGGTATTAACTATTACCGGCCAGGGTGCCGTTGGAGAGAATGAAGGCTTTTCCGGACGAGGAGGTGGAAGCAATAGAGGGTTGGTTACCATTAACTTTATTGATTTTGAAGATCGTCGGGGTATAAGTACCCTGTCGATTATGGACTTGATTGCAGATAGCCTTGTAGGCTTATATCCGGGCATTTCTATTTCTGTTGACAAACAGAATGAAGGGCCTCCAATGGGCAAACCCATTAATCTGGAAATAAGTGGTCATGATTTCAGAACCTTGTTAGACCTAACCGATACGATTCGTTCGATTTTCAATAAGGCAAACATTCCAGGGATTGAAGAATTGCAGATTGACCTCGACCTTGACAAGCCGGAGTTGCTGGTTACTATTGACCGTGAGAAGGCAAGACGTTACGGTCTTTCAAGTGGGCAAATAGGTGATGCTATCCGTACAGCACTTTATGGAAAGGAGATATCTGATTTTAAAGTTGGTGAGGATGAATACAAAATCAGGATGAAGTTAGATGATAAGTACCGGTATAATGTTTCTGACCTGATCAACCAACGAATTACTTTTCGAAGCCAGTCGACGGGGAAGATCCTTCAGGTTCCCATTTCTGCTGTTGCCGACTTTTCCTACAGTTCTACATTCGGTGCCATTACCAGGATTGACCGAAAACGGGTTATCACAATTTATTCAAATGTATTGCAGGGATATAACGCAAATGAGATCAATACAAATTTAAAAAACATGATGGCAGGGTTTGAAATGCCGGCAGGTTATAAATATAAGTTTACCGGCGAGCAGGAAGAGCAGGCCGAATCGATGGCATTTCTTTCACAGGCTTTACTTATTGCTTTATCCCTGATAATGATAATCCTGGTTTCTCAGTTCAATTCATTTATTAAACCAGCTATTATTATATTTAGCGTTATATTGAGCACCATTGGTGTTTTCGGGGGACTGGCTA
>JAUXII010000205.1 GCA_030621075.1 Lentimicrobiaceae bacterium | reverse complement strand
CAATAACCAATAAAAAATTAAAATTTAAAGAAAATTTTCTGCACAAAACAGGAGAAAATACACTAATCAGAATAACAAAACCATCTTCCTGGTTCTATGGTAATTTCCGGCAACCATTTTGTAGATATATAATCCCTCCTGAACTCTCTTTCCATAATCATCAATACACCTCCAGGTTACTTCATGATCACCGGCAAGAATTTTTTGATCAACCAGGGTCCTTACTTTCTGGCCATTAAGGTTATAGATCACGATGAGGACATTGATATCGTCTTTTACTGAATACCTGAGAATGGTTTCGTTGGTGAATGGATTGGGATAATTATTACCAAGTCTGGTAATTGTATTCTCTTTAGAAATAGTATTAATGCCTGTTGAGGTATACTCAATTGTAACAATCTCGGAAGGCAAACTTTCACTATTATAGCTATACATCCCTGTAACATAATAGCTGTATAAACCGGCAACCGAGAGTGTATCTACATATTCCATTTCGGTTGTTGTGTTGATTAAAGAAAATTCTTCAGTGTCTTTTTTACGATAGATACAGAAATATTGGAATGGCCTTATTTCATTAAAAGTCCATGTCAGTGAAACCACATTTTCATCCAGCTCAACATGTATGTCGGTAGGGGGTGAGAGGTAAGTAAGTGAAAAGCTGAATGTAACGGTTGAGTCCTCATAAATTGTGATGGCTTCACACATAGCTTCATACCCTGGGGCTGAACAGCAAATAATATTTTCTCCGGCGGGAAAATGCCCGCTAAAGAAACCCTCAACGTCGCTATAACTTCTATATGAACCAACAAAAATTTGTGCGCCTTCAATAAGTTGGCCGGTCTCAACATCAGTAACAATACCCTGTACTATTCCCAACGGCACCTGCCCGATTCCAAAGAACTCAAGTATTTTCAGCAACAGGTCTTCCTTTGTTGAAGGAGTGACACCATCTGATAACCCCCCAAATTCAAAAGAGGTTCCTATTGTCCGGTATAATCCGGCATCATAGGCAACCGCACAACCATATTGAGGGGTTGTATTTTCAAAGATTGAAAAGGCGGGGGAAATTGGATCAATATGATCCATATAATTATTATCACCCGTATAATTAAAAGTCATATTTTCAGTAAAAGTTCCTGATTGTCCGTTCAATAGGCCCATGTTGTTGCTTCCATCCTCTACACCGTTAATATTGAACATGCTGTGTACGGGGGTGGGAGAGTTGTATGCCCATGTATCGGCGCCTTCCATGTATAAATTTCCGCCATTGTTCAGGTAGTTGGCCAAAAACTGCCCCTCATCATTGGTTAATACGTGGTTATTGGAATAAACACCTAAGCAAAGGAATACAGATGAATACAAATTCATGTTTTCAGGAAATCCGGTGAAATGATCGTACGCCATTCCAAGATTATCAAGAATGGATTTTATTATTATTCCGGAGTTGTGATTTCCGTCCAGATCCAGTATCAACACAGGAATTTGCCCAACAATGGCAGAAAAAGATCCTTCGCCACTGATAGTTGAAGCAGCTGTTATTTCAAAATCAAATAAAACTTCATAACCCGGAGGTGTAGTAGGATCAGCAAGAACAACAAAACTTTGAACAGTGGTGTCTCCGGCAGCCATCATTCCATACCCCATTGTGTCGGTTTCAATTGTTATGTAAGCGTCGTTGGATGACAGCACACCTGTTACGTCGATTGCATCAGAAGAACCCGTATTGGCAATTGAAATAAATATCTCTGCTGTTTCACCGGGATCTAATTTTCCATTGTTATTGCCAGCCGGATCGAATATTTCAAAATTTACAAATTCAAGGACGGGCGCATGAGCGGACACAGAAAAACTACTCGACCAGGTTTCCCGGCTGTTACCGGTAGATTCAACGTTGAAGAATATCAAGTGGTTATCCGGTACATCTTCGGCTACCTCAATAGAAAACCCATTGTCAATTACTTTCACTTCTCCGGAGGCCACCGTATCATATGCTTCATAATCATCGAGAATAATGATGTAAGGATCATTTGATGAAAGGGTGACAGATACATTAATGGCATCATCTGTGCCTACATTCTTAATTTCTAATGATAATAACACCGACTCTCCATAATCAAGTTGATTATTATTATTAGCCAGTGAATCATTTATTTCACACGAGTTAAAAACAATGTAAGGGCCATCAGCAGGAATAATATCTATTTCAGCAATGTATGGAATATAATTATATGCTGTAATAACAATTGTAAGGACTCCTGGCTCAAGAACAGGTTCAATTTCAACAATAGTCACACCATTTTCTATGACTCCGGTTCCCAGAATCTCATTATCCTTTGACAGAGCAACTAATCCTCCTTCAGCATCACTATTGACGGTAAATTGTGTGGCTCCTATTATCAGGGTAGGGTTGTGTGATGCAGTCATTTCGAGTGGAAAGGCTGTTCTGACAACCAATGAAGGATCGCCAAAACATGTCCAGGCGTCGGTTTCATGAGAACCACTGGTTCCATAAGTGTCGTTCATTTGCATGCACCCATTCATCGATATCCCTCCATAGGTGCGTTTGATGTTTTCGGAATAGCTTTCCACCAGGATATCAACCATCTCATCCTGCCCTTCCATTGGTGGATCCCATGACTGGCCCACGGTTGACATAAGTACAGCAATGGCACCGGTTGGATCACCGTCATCGTTTGTTGCTCTTAACCATGCCTCAGCAAAACAGGTTGTTTCAACAAAAGCGCCATTAACACAAGCTACTGACCAGATGAAAGGCAACATACCTGCATTGGTGAGTGCATTTACATTATTGTTGGAAAACCCGGATGAACCCCAGGATGTTGAACTTCCATGTCCCGTATACAGGATTACCGATGCGCCTGCATTAACTTCATCTCCAACCATTGCAGGCGTGGGGTTGCCCGGTGCATCATTGCCTCCCTGGCTTCCATCAAAAAGCTCTGCACCATAGGTGTAGCTGTAACCAAAGAGATCGATCTGCATATTGCGCACATGCTCATAATCCATCTCATCATCATCACCTGGCCCTTGATTTGAAGCTATGCCGATTGATCTGGTAAACCAGTCAGGTGTGGTTATTGAATCGAATTCATAATTTATCGTTCGTTGTACCTGGGTTATAACCTCGTCAGGTATTTCAGCCGAGAAGCGGCCAACAAAAAGTTCGGGATATGAATCATCGCCTGTAATATATCCATAACTATTATCTGAAGCAGTAACACCATTATATGATCGCGTTGGAACCTGGATTGCATCACCAACCAGCAGTAAAAAGGTTAAGCCGTTATCGGTATAATAATTTTCAACATAGGTTTTGATAGCTGAAGAGCCCCCAATGGTGGCAACATCTATGATTTCTGTTGGCATTCCTGTTTTAATCTTCCAGTCAACAAAGGGCTCCATTTCATCCATAAAATCAGTATAACAGATGATTAACATATTCCCATGGTCGTCAACAGGGTCATAACG
>JAUXII010000075.1 GCA_030621075.1 Lentimicrobiaceae bacterium | reverse complement strand
TAGCTGCATTACCCGGCGCTGTGCCCACATTAATTATTGTACTTGCTCCTGTCAAAGCCACAGCAAGCACCATTTCATTATAATCCGGTTCAGCATCCCCATTGACATCATAAGCCGTCCCATCCCATGGGTAAGCCGTTACAACATCACCTATTTCAAGACCGTCCACAACCCCTTGCTGATTGTTGGGCGGTTCTTGAACGACATCCAAGAGATTTCTAAACTTATCGTTTACAATTGCATCTGTCGGATTATTTGCCAGACCGAAATTGGTTTGAAAATTAGTTCCCGTAAAAACGCCTGGAAATTGATTATTGATCGTCCTTGTTACCGCAGCACCGTTTAAATCACATTCAGCATTTGATGTCGCTCCAAATACGGTTTGACCATCCGATGGAACCAAACCAGTAAGCCGCTGCATATAAAGATTTCCAACAAGACCATTATCGTATAAAGCACAAAGCAAAGCCGTTCCAGCATTAGCATTATTAACAACCGTATCCACGTCCCCATCACCGCCGCTTGTAACACCCGTCATTGCGTCTGCGGCTGTCGGCACTATGCTGCCTTCCATCATGAACAAAAGAGTGCCAGCAGCGCCATTATCATCCATATAAATTAAACGGCCTTTTGCACCCGATGGAGAAAATGTCACAACTTCTCCAAGTGTAAGATTTGCAGTTTGAACGGAATATACAATCTCAGTGCCCCATGCAATAATTTCATCTTCAGAAAAAGGCCCACCAGATTCACCATCATAAGCGAAATTCAAATTAATCCCTATGAACTTCTGAGCGTTGCGATTAAACAACAATTCAGCAGTACCACGCCGTTGAATATATTTAAATCTTTCATATGTCTGTAAAGCATTCGCCGATCCGTAGTCAAAAGACAAACCGAAAGGTGTGTTTCCATTTCCATTATTGAAATCCAAAGAATGATAACCTTCAGTTGGCACGATAGTATTATATGGCGCTCCAGCCACCGTTCCAACATCTGTGGTATTATTGCCATCAGGAGAAGCAAACAATGCAAGGGCTGTCTCTGCGGTGTCGAGTGTCGTACCTCCAAAAAAGTAAGAGTCCTTGAATTCAAGCAGAGCGCCCCGGATACGTTTGCCGTCAATATCCACCCCATCATCCCTTGTTTTAATCAATATTCTTGCTTTTCCAACAATAGAATCAGGAAAATAAGCGTTTCCCCAATAATTAGTAACAATACTATCATTCTGAATCAATACGGGTTGAGTTCCCGGCGTGTTAGATGTTACCTGTACAGCGAGCCCTGAATACAAAGTATTTTCTGAATCCTGACTTAATGAACCGCCATACATATGTTTGGCAATCTCATCATTTACTTCCATGGTACTGAGCAAATTGACGATCTTGACTGTGTCCTTTCCTGAAGGCACAGGATCAACCCTACTCAAATCGTCATCACCATAAATATCTTCATCGTCATTAAGATCCGAAAGCAACCTGTGAAGATGAAGTGGCGTATAACCCCTATCATGGATGACACCGTTCACCGTTCCATCGCCGGAAATATCACCTGTAAATGTATCATTATCATCCGGTAAACCCTGATCAATATCTGAAATAAACCTTACCGATAATTCACCAGAAACACCTGCGTCAGATTCAACCGTAATAACTTCGCAGATTTGACCGTCCACGAATGTCAATATTTCACCTGCTACAACGTTGGATGTCTGACCGTCAAAGAAAAAACTATGAGTCGTGCCAAGTACCGGGCCTGACCATGTCATTATTCCAGAAGCTGGCACCTGTACATCTGTTCTGAAATAAGCCGGATATAACAACAAATCAGCATCCCCATCGGCATCGGCAGTAACCGAGCCTTGAGTCAACACAAGATTATTGGTCGGTTTCACTCCAGAAACGAGAGCAATTTGCAATTTGCCGGTTGTCCCTCTATCGATTACCGTCACGATAAAACCTACACCACCCGTCCAAGTCAAATTAGCTCCTTCAACTACAAACGGCCCAGACGCTTCATTGTCATATTTCACACTGTAATATTCTGTCATGTTTATTTCTCCTTAATCTGATATCATTGGAACAGTAACCTCTTTTCCGTTATCTTTGTCCACTGTTCCTGTTAATGAAGCACCAACATATACTGGAGCGCTTGAACCTTTCTTTACGCTTCCGGTATAGGATTGATTTGATCCAAAAGTTCTTGAATCGCTTATTTGACCACTTGCATCTGAGTCCCCACTAATTAAAACCCCTGTCGATTTAATTGTACCCGTAGCTGGAGTTGCCGGACTTCCATACACTGGGTATGTATATGCGTTCACCCCGGTCACTGTGATGGTTTTTATTCTATTGTATTCATTTTGAACAGCCCCTTCAATTTCAACTTTATGTCCGGTGGATAATCCATGAGCCGTATGAGACACAGTTGCAACATCCCCAACTCTGGAAATTGTTACTGTTTCTTCAAAAGGCAAAGGCCCTGTACCATCTGCAGCCTTTACGAAAACGGAGGCACCTTGAATAGCTGTTTTTGTAATGGAATCTATCACAGTGACCTCAAGTGTTACCGGATTAATAACAATCACGACTATCGCCCCGGCTGACTTATAAGAGAAATTGCCTGTGCCGCCTACTACATTAATTGTTACCGTTCCAGACGTTCTTTTAATATGAAACGTGCTATCGTTCTGACCGTTTGAAGCATTAAAACCTGTCGTTGTCCATCCTTTGACCGTCATAGTAAGAGGAGAAAGCAAACCAAATTCAACGGCGTGATGAGCATTCGTTCCTTTACTAAAAGTCATATCATCAAGTTTGCCGTTTGGATCTGTTGCAACATTCCAATTAAAAGCTGAAGCATCTGCAGCCACAGTTGATTCCAATACTTTCGATCCAGTAAAAACACCGCCAGCGCCGGTAACAAGAGAACAACTTTGCCAAGTAGTATTTAAAACAGTAGCATTTGATAAAAATATAAAAGTACTTAACCCTGTAAAACCGCATCCACTCCAATTAATATCAGCATTGGCAATCATCTCAAACTGACCTATTGATAAACCTGATGGATCAAGAGACACGATTTTTACATTTGTCCAATCCACTCTTGAACTGACGTTGACAACTTCTATTCTGTTAAATGCTACATACGTTCTTGGAGTATCATCGTCATTGATATTTACATTCGATGTCCTCATATCCACAGCGTTGGTGGTTGTCCCTAAAGATATCAAACCTTTCCAAAGATAACCTCCAGCAATAGCCTGAAGCAAACCCCATCTGTTATTTATACTATCATTTTGAGCCGCCGCCCCTATGAAAGTTGCATACCCATTAGACAAATCACCAAACTGAATAATGAGATCACCTCTACCATAACGCAACGCATCTATACAATGCATTTCACCTTTTTGAACCCCTCCCACAGGTAAAATACCACTGCCAAAATATCGATACGCTGTGCCGGGAGAGCCCACCGTATAATCCGCAGTAAAAGTTGGGTCATACGCTACGTTTTTCCAACCGCCATATGGGTTGGGTGCATAATCACTTCCTCCACCTTTCCACGCTTTAAAATCACCCAAACCTGAGCCTATTATTGCCCGGATACCGCCATTTGCAAAAGTGGCCAAAGCAACTCCAGCAAGGCAGGTATGCCACATAAAGAAACAATCCCCAGCTGAAAAAGATCCACTTAGATCAGAAACGTTATCGAAAGCAGCGGATTCCAATGCAGTTTTATTATTCATTGCTTGAGTAACACATCCAGTTCCCTGAATGTACCACTCAGTTGTGTTGACTTGAGGTGCACCACCAACAGCCCACCCGGTCATTTCGACCCATGTGCCGGTTTCCCCATTGTTGATTAATGTTAAATCAGTTGTATAAGTCGGTGCTGCCATTTCTTTCCTTTAGTTTATTTACTGCCTGCTTAACCATGTCTATATTATGTCCATGAGCTAACATCACTGTTTTTTCCTTTTTGTTCGGTTCAATTACTATAACAGAAAATCCCTCTTTATTAAAAGCCCGGATTTGATCTTTGGCTATCTCTGTGAGTTTTTCTGTTAAACCTGAGAACACAACTTCAGAGATCTTTTCAAAGATGATTCCGCATTTATCCGGCCTAAATATTTCAGCACACTTTTCCATTTGACGATAAGCACACTGATAATCTTTACATCTTTTATCAGCCTCATCGAATATAACACATCCTGAACTTGGAAGGCACGATTTACAATATTCGCCCTCTGGACTATTCATCCATGGGATGTTTAGCAACTTACAGCAAAATGTACATTCTTCGCATTCCATTTTAATTCCTCAAAAATATAGCTATCAAAAACAAAAACACAAGTATGAAAATCAATATAAGCCGGAATATGTTTTTCAATTCGTTGTTCACGCAAACCAGCTTATAATACGTTTAAAGAAAGCCAATATCACTTCCCATATAGTCAAATCACCCGGAGGGCCAGGAGGTTCGGTGTCAATTCGTTGATTGACCTCATTAGAAAACCCGGATTCATTATATTGGCCAATAATACGAGCCTCTGTCACTACCGCATCAAGACCTATCGGAATATCGAAAGCCGTCACCACATAATACCAATGACCATCTTCTAAATTCTCATCTACAAAATTAGTTGGGTGTATCGGAGGCACGGCTGTTAAATCAACTGGAACTATGCCTACAAGATAACCTTCCCCAACAACTGACGGCCCTGTATTATAAGGAGGGGAAGTTGCTGGAACCCATCCATAATTTCCGGGTATAATAGATCTATACACCTTGTAACCAGCAAGATCATTTTCTGTATTGGCATTCCAACGCAATTCAATACTTGCCGCCATAGCCATTCCAGCAAATACAAATAAAAATAATACTATTAATGCAAATAGTTTTTTCATTCCCATTCTCCTTTGTTTAATTGATTATTCATTTCTTCAATTATATATTTATCGTGATAGTCGTTTAATTTTTTTATTTTATAAGTATTCAAATCAACTTTGGAAGTTACCTTGGAATTGGTCTTAACCGAATAAACCCCCACACTCACCAAACTAATAATTATGAATCCTATAACTGACATAAGAATTTTCTTGGTAAAATATCTTGAGCTTATTTTTTCCCTATGTACAGAACACGCTTCTTTTTGAATATCCATTTTGTCTAATATTCTTTGAAATCCATCTTCCATAGTATCTCCAAGATCATCTACACGCCCGCACAAAATACCAAGTTTTAAATCGTGGGCCTTTAACATGTCTCTGTCATCTTGAGTGAATTCCACTGTTCTTCTCCTTATCCCTTTTATTCCTTCATTTTATATGCAACGGCACATCTGCAATTAATCGTATTTGCGCCCGTTCCATTAGGATCTCTGGGATATAATAACGGGCCGCCCTCTGTTTGAAAGGGCTGATCTATTCTTACACCTTCCGGGTTCAATATGTTTACCGTTTTATGCGGATCTCTTGTTCTTGCATCCGCAACAAATATCCATACTCGTTTTAATACGTTCCCATCTATGTTCCCGGCCTCCTGAGCCTGCATAATAGATAAGTGTTGACCCATGGATGCAGCCCTTAATGATTCTGTGCGTGCTATCGTTTGGGATCTGTATTTTAAGTACCTTTCCCGATATCGTTTGGTCATAGCTGCGATTTGTTTATCAGATAATGGAACACCATCTTTTATCGATCTTAAAACTGTTGAATCAAATCGCTTATCTCTCAAGGCCCTTGTTAGTGCTTCCCGGTTGCCTTCACTTAACATTCTTTCAAAGTTTCTGACAGCCTGTTCTTGTCTTGCCGTGAGTCCTATCGCAGCC
>JAUXII010000289.1 GCA_030621075.1 Lentimicrobiaceae bacterium | reverse complement strand
GTTGTAGGGACAGGTCGCGACCTGTCCCTACAACAACGACCTGCCCTAACACCTTATCCAATTCAACATTATCTCTTTCCCAAATTCCGTCAAAAAAGACTCAGGATGGAATTGCAATCCTCTTAAATTGAGCCTTTTATGTTTGATTGCCATAATGTTTCCCTCTTCGTCTTCGGCCGTTATGCTAAAAGCTTCAGGAAAAGAATCCCGGTCAATAACCCAGGAATGATACCTGGCAGCTTGTATCTTACTGCCAATTCCCTGAAACAAATAATCGTTGTGATCCAAAATCTTAACTGCAGTAGCCACACCATGAAGAATCTGCTTTAATTGCTTTAACCTCCCGCCAAATGCTTGCACAATTGCCTGATGCCCAAGGCAAATGCCCAAAATTGGTTTATCCGGAGAAAAAACATCAATAGTTTCCTTCATTCTCCCGGTATCGGAAGGAATGCCGGGGCCAGGTGATAATAAAATCTTATCGAAGCCGGCTAAGAACGAAATATCTATCATGTCGTTCTGTATGACTTCATATTCGCACAGGCGGGACTCTCTAATAATCTGTACAAGATTAAAAGTAAATGAATCATAATTGTCGATGATTGCTATCTTCATCCAATTAATTATTAATTGCAGCAACAAAAATAAACTTATTCAAGTTACCTTTGTGTAACTTCTGGCTTTTGAATCTTTGTGGCTGGCAAGATCCAGTCACTAAGGCGAAAAATCATAAAAAATTCCCAAAAAGAACCAAATGATCAAACAGGCTGCCATTACAATGATGAATAAACTTGGAAAAGATAATGTGCCATTTATTTTTATCATTGATTTTGACATGGAAGACTCAATAATACTTCCTGTTTCCGAAATAAATCCTGCAAAAATACTGTACAACTTTACCGGTTTCTGTAATTATTCATCTTCCACGTCACTAGGAAAGCCGGTTTTTGTGAATAAGCTTCCGGTTCCAATAAATAAGTATGAAAAAGCTTTTAAGGTTGTGATGAAAAATCTTATATACGGAAATTCATTCCTTGTTAACCTGACTTTTCCAACCACGATTAAAACCAACCTCACATTAAAAGAAATATTTTTCCATAGTGATGCTAAGTATAAACTATACCTTGAAAACAAATTTGTTGTTTTTTCCCCGGAAACATTTGTCCGGATTAAAAACAACCGGATTTTCTCCTACCCTATGAAAGGCACCATTGACGCTTCAATACCGAATGCTGAGCATGTTATTCTCAACGACAAGAAAGAAATGGCTGAACATAATACCATTGTTGATCTTATAAGAAACGATCTCAGTATGGTTGCCAGCCAGGTGAGGGTTACGAAGTTTCGTTATATCGATCGAATAAAAACCCATGAAAAAGAACTTCTACAGGTTAGTTCTGTTATAGAAGGCGAATTGGGGAAAACTTTCAATGAGAAAATCGGTACCATTATTTTTACCCTTTTACCGGCGGGGTCAATAAGTGGAGCACCAAAAAGAAAAACTATTGAGGTCATCAAAAAAGCAGAAACGTATAACCGAGGCTATTATACCGGAATAACCGGTTATTTTGACGGAAAGAACCTTGACAGCTGTGTCATGATCAGGTTTATTGAAAAAACAAAACAAGGAATGATCTATAAAAGCGGAGGAGGAATTACCGTTAACAGCATCATGAAAAATGAATACCAGGAATTAATCGATAAAGTATATGTTCCCATTATTTGAATCCATAAAAGTCTCCAAAAAACGCCTGTTCAATATATCTTATCATAACCAGCGGCTTAATCAGGCACGCAAAATGTTATTTGGACTCAACGATTGGATTGACCTTCGGGATATTATTATCTTCCCTAAAAACCTTGGCAATGGACTTTACAAATGCAGGGTACCATACGGAAAGAATATCGGAAACATTGAGTTTATTCCATACCACAAGCCTTTAATCAGATCACTAATGATTATTGAAGCTGATGATATTGATTATGCCCATAAATTTACTGACCGGTCAGCTATTGACTTTCTGTTTCAAAAGAAAGGTGAATGCGATGATATTCTAATCGTAAAAAAGGGGTTGATAACCGATACTTCCTATTGTAATATTCTATTTTTCGATGGAAATAATTGGCTTACCCCATCTCACCCACTTCTTCCGGGAACTAAAAGAGCCAGGTTGATTGAAGAAGGTATTATTCAACCAGCAACCATAAAACAAGATGATTTAAAGCACTTCAGTCATGCTGCGTTGATCAATGCTATGCTTGATCTTGATCCAAAGAACATTATTCCCATTGAAAATATCTGCTTTGGTTGAAAGCCTGAGGGCTTTTTCCCGAAGCACACCTATGATCAAATCTTAACTTCGGTCCCAACTCCTGCTTCAACAGCTCTGTCATAAATGAGCTTTGCCGTAGCAGTATCCTGGATAGCAAGTCCATTGGACTTAAAAATGGTTATCTCATTATCATTGGCTCTCCCCTCTTTCTTACCGGTGATCACATCGCCCAGTTCAGCAAAAAAGTGACTCTCATCAATAATACCCTCTTTTAAAGGGATCATAATATCACCTGCTTCGCTAAAACAGCCTTCTTTCGAATCGCCAATGAATTTTGAACGAAGGATAATATCTGAATCCAGCTC
>JAUXII010000216.1 GCA_030621075.1 Lentimicrobiaceae bacterium | reverse complement strand
GCAGCCACATCCCACGGATGAAGGCCGTATTCGAAAAATGCATCAAAACGTCCACAGGCCACGTAAGCAAGGTCAACGGCTGCTGAGCCAAACCGTCTTATCCCCCTTGTGCTTTTCATAAACGAACGCAGAACATCCAAATAATTATCGAGAGATGAAAAATCAGCATATGGAAATCCGGTTGCAATCAAGGAGTCATTAAGAGATTGTGTAGAAGAAACCTCAATTTGAGCATCATTCAAGTAAGCTTTTCCACCTTTCCAGGCAAAAAAGCACTCCCTGGTGTTTATTTCGAAAACAACTCCCAGTATCACCTCGCTAGCATCCATCAGAGCTATGCTTATTGAAAAAACAGGTAGATGATGAAGGAAATTCGTTGTTCCGTCCAATGGGTCAACAATCCAATTATACCGTTGGCCTTTAATTTTTGTTGTGCCTTCTTCGACTATAAATCCTGCTTCGGGAAGAATCTTAGTAAGTCCTTTGACAAGACGTTTTTCGGAGGTTTTATCAACATAAGTTACATAATCATGCAAACCTTTAGTTTCTATATCTTCACGCTTGACCATATCGACTTCCGATCTGACAAAACTGCCCACTTCTTTGGCAAGATTGTTTACCTGTTGAGTTATTAGTTTAAGATTCATTATCGATTTGTTTATTCGTTTATTCGTTTATACGTTTATACGTTTATACGTTTATTTGTTTTTTCGTATAAACGCATCAACGGATCACCGTTGATTATAGTTTATTTGTTTTTTGCTCCTTCCTCTTCCTGAAGTACCACAATCCAATAATTCCGAGAAAGACCAACACTACTGAAATTATTTCGGCCTGTGTTACTTCAGTTCCCAGAAAATGATGACGAATATTTACCCTGATCTTTTCTATTGTAAATCTTTCTATCCCGTTGAAAATCAGGTAGATAGAAAATAGGTACCCGGGTGTTCGGAGTTTTTTCCGTATACTCCATAAACCAATAAAAATGATGCTACCCATAACGGTTTCGTAAAATGGGGTAGGGTAGACGGGGTTTTCCAACATGTAGCAATGATTTCCTGTGCAGCTGGGAATTCTAATGCCGTCATTAATTACATTGTGTGGATAATCAAATGCCCACATCCAATCTGGCAAGAATGATAACCATTCGGGTTTTGGTTCCAGGTTTTCGATGCCCCAGCATCCATCACCCGAAAGCTGGCATCCTATTCTCCCCACCGCATAAGCCAGAATCAATGCCGGAGCCACTGTGTCACCTATATGCGGCCATGGTATTTTATTACGTTCAGCGTAAATAGCAACAGCAAAAGCTGCAACAATAAACCCGCCATAAAAAGCTAAACCGCTAAAGGAGAAAAGTGTACCAATAGGATCAATGATTAACTGGTCAATATGCTCCATAACATCAAATAACTTAGCCCCGAGAATTCCAAAAACTGCTGCAACCATTAAAATATTACCAGTTAGCTGATATGGGTGGATAATTGTTTCAACCTGCACCGGGCTGTCAAGCTTTTGTTTTTGTTTTTTTCTGTAAGTTGAATAAACGGATATTGCAGCGAGGATTAAGCCTCCCGGCCAATTACCTGCCCATGATAGAATGTATTCTTGCGGATGATCAGTAAAGAAAGAATAATTAATGATCATTCCAACGATTTTATACCCAATGATGAATCCAAATAAACCTGATAAAAACATCTCTTGTATGCTGGCAGGTTTCCCTTCCCATATTTTTTTCTTTTGTGAATAGATCACTCCTTCCTTTTCTTTTCTTTTTAACTCCAGCCATATAATATATGCACCGGTTAGAAAGGCCATCGCAACAAAAAAGCCATAGGTCTGTATAGGAAGATTAATATGAATTCCGAACAGATAATTGATTAGGTCACTTAATTTTGCAAACATGAAGTTAATGGTTAATGGTTAATGGTTGCTCCAAAGGTAGTTCCCGTGGTTGTCCATTGTTATTAATTTTACAGGTACTATGTTATTGATCAGTTTTTTTTTCACCGGTGCTTTAACGCGAATATAGTTTTCAGTAAAACCAAACAAATAACCTCTGTTCGGATCGCTTTCAAATAGAACATTAAAGGTTTTTCCTTTGTTTTGGTCGTAAAAACCATTTTTCTTTTGCGCAGACAATTGATGCAGCATTTTGCTCCTTTGCTTGATTATTTCAGGTTTTATTTTTTCAGTAAGCCTGACAGTAGCCGTATTTGGACGTTCGGAGTAGGAGAATACATGCAAGTAGGAGAGATCCAATCTCTCTAAAAAATGATATGTATCCATGAAGTCTTTTTCCGTTTCGCCGGGATAGCCAACAATAATGTCAACGGCTATACAGCATAACGGCATTTCTTGCTTTATTTTCTTTACCCTGCCGGCAAATAGTTCCCTGTTATATTTGCGGCGCATGGATTTTAATATTTTATTTGAACCTGATTGTAACGGTAAATGAAAATGTGGCAGGAATTTATCAGCACTGGCAACGAACTCAATAATTTCATTCGAAAGAAGATTGGGTTCAATCGATGATATCCTTATACGATCTATCCCTTCTACAAGGTCAAGTTTCCTGATCAGGCCGAAAAATGATTCGTTATTATTCTTTCCAAATTCTCCAATATTCACACCTGTCAGAACGATCTCCCTGACATCGCTTTGAGCAACGGTTTCTACAATTTCGATGGTATCAACGATAGTGCCGCTTCGGCTTCTTCCTCTTGCAAGGGGGATAGTACAATAACTACAAAAATAATCACATCCGTCCTGGATTTTCACAAATGATCTTGTTCTGTCAGTCAGTGAGAATGAAGGTGTAAATGTTTTGGTTTTAGAAATATCAGAAGTGTGAATTTCTGTCGTCTCCTTAGGCAATTTAGTTTCCAGATAATCAGGGAGATTGAATTTATCCTTGCTGCCAAGTATCAGGTCCACTTCTTCCATTTCCGACAAAGTACCAGGACTTAATTGGGCAAAACATCCCATAACGATGACCTGGCTTTCAGGATTTTTTCTTTTTAGTGATCGAATGGTTTGTTTACATTTTTTTTCGGCAGCAGCAGTTACTGCGCAAGAATGAATAACATAAATATCTGCTTTTTCTTTAAAATCGATGATGTTGTATTTAGTAGCAGGCAGCTTTCTGGAGATTGTGGAAGTCTCAGAAAAATTCAGTTTACATCCGAAGGTATGAAATGCTATCGTTTTTCTCATTTATGTTCTTTTCCTCATGGGGAGCGTAAAGCTACAAGCTAGAAGCTGCAATCTGCAATCTGCAAGCTATTTTACTGGGTACAAATATAATTATTATTGCCGACTGGAATTACTTTGTGAAGCGTTGAACGATAATGCCGCCCATGATAAACAATAATCCTATGATGGAATAACCCATTATTTGTTCTCCCACTGC
>JAUXII010000262.1 GCA_030621075.1 Lentimicrobiaceae bacterium | reverse complement strand
CCCAGTAAACCTGCAATAGCATAACCACCATCCCATGTTTCACATGCATTTTGTAAGATGTTCTGTATGCTTAACCGCTCAATTATTTTATTGGTAATTTTTTGTTTCTTGTACCCTTTACGTTTAAATTTTCTGTACAACCTTTCATTTTCATCATCTAAGTAGTGCCCAATCATCTCAAGGATTGTTATCGTATCGGATGTTTCAATAGGATACTGGCCGTAATTGATCAATCCCTCAAAAAGTTCATCGACATTTGTCAGGTTAAAGTTCCCTGCCAGCACCAGATTACGTGTTTTCCAATTGTTGTAACGTTGAACGGGGTGAAGATTAGCAACATCATGTTTGCCAAAAGTTCCATAGCGTAAATGGCCTAATAAAAGTTCGCCCGTAAATGTTACATGGTGTTTCAACCATTGTACATCCCTGAGACGGTCAGGTGTTTTTTCTCTAATGCCTGAAACATTATCGTAAATTTTATTAAAAATATCACGTAAGGCCGAATCTGAATTGGAACGCAACCTGTCGATATACTTATTTCCCGGTTCAAGGTCGAACTTTACACAGGCAATACCTGCCCCATCCTGACCTCTGTTATGTTGCTTTTCCATCAATAAATGCAACCTGTTTACACCGTAAAAAGCAGTTCCATATTTTGAAAGGTAGTATTCCAGAGGTTTAAGCAAACGGATCAGGGCAATTCCACATTCATGTTTGATTTGTTCGCTCATTGGATAATCAAGGTTAGTTAGTTTACAAATGTAATTAATTATTCATTTCAATCCGGATGAAAAATAGCCCATGAATAGCCCACGACTTTAGTCGTGGGTTAAATCGTGGGTTAATAATCAAAACATATCAATAAATCAGCTTAACATATGCCAAACTATTCATATATTTGCTTGTATCTATTAATCACAATCAATAATTATGAAGAAACAAACTTTTATTATCGGTTCAGCATTCTTTTTTGTTTTTAATGTTGCTTTTTCACAGGTTGACAAAAGCGATTGGGAAGAAGGTACTCCTGATGGATGTACCTCCATAACAGCTGGCAAATTAGCCACAGCAGATGGTTCTGTCATCACCTCACATACTGATGACAGTCACCGCACACGGTCGTGGATCGATATAGTTCCGGCGAGGGATCACAAAAAGGGAGAAACAACGCCCATGTATAAACGAACAGCTTGCGATACATTGGCCATGCCGGCATACAGCCACAAATTAATTGGAGAGATTCCCCAGATTGAACATACATTCGGTTATCTTAATACTGCTTATCCGTGCCAGAACGAGCATCAACTTGCTATTGGTGAATCAACTTTTGGAGGTAGGGGAGTGCTTCAGTCTGACAATGGATTGATTGATTGTCAGCGTCTTTGCCAGTTAATGCTGGAAAGATGTGCTACAGCCCGGGAGGCCATAACCTTAGCAGGTGAACTCACCGCCGAATATGGTTGGACCGATGCAGGGGAGTGCCTTACCATTGCCGATAAAAATGAAGTATGGCATTTTGAAATCCTTGGGCCGGGAAAAGGAAACAGGGGTTCAATCTGGGTTGCTCAGCGGGTACCTGACGATCATATTTCTGTAAATGCCAATGCCAGTACAATAAAAGAGATCGACCTTGATAATCCTGATTTTTTCATGGCTTCCGGCAATATTTATCAGGTTGCCACTGATAGTGGATGGTGGAACCCCGATAATGAGGTTTTTCGATTTTGTTATGCTTATGCACCTCATAGCCGCACTTCCTTTGCATCGAGAAGGAGAGAATGGCGTGTGTTTGACATGGTTGCGCCTTCGCTTAACTTGGATGCAAATGCAGAAAATCATCCTTTCTCAGTCAAACCTGATGAACCGGTAACACTTGAGAAACTTGTCGCTATATTTAAGGATTACTACGAAGGAACACCTTTTAATTTTGTCAAAGAGATTACTGTTACAGATGAAAATGGAAAAACAGTTATTTCTCCTCTTGCAAATCCACACATGCCTTATGATATGAATAAGGTTTTCAGAATTAATGGCGGTTGGGGTTGGAGAGGTGAACGGACCATTGCCCGATGGTATACCATGTATGCTACAATTATCCAATGCCGCAATTGGTTGCCCGATGAAATAGGAGGGGTTACCTGGCTGGCGATGGATAACGTTGCTTCATCCATTTATATTCCGGTTTATTCGTCTGTTACAGATCTTCCCCAACCGTATAAAACACCGGGCAGGGTAAATGGGTATACGCATAAATCGGCCTGGTGGGCTTTTAATCGCCTGGGAACGCTTACGGCCCAGCGTTGGGGAGATATGCGGCATGATGTTGATGCAGTTTGGAATCCCTGGCAGCAAGAGTTGTTTGAAAATCAAAAAAGGATAGAGGATGAAGCCCTGGATTTATTTAATTCCGAAAATCCTGAAAAAGCGATAGAATTTTTGACAAAATACACAGATCATTGGGGGAGTAAGGTTGTTGAAAAGGCGTGGGTCCTGGGGGACTTTCTCTGGACTAAGTATGATGAGAAGTTTTAGTTTCACACAGATTTCACAGATTACCACAGAAAACTATTTATTAAAAATCTGTGTAAATCCGTGAAATCTGTGTAAACCAAGAAACCATAATTTATCCTCTCCAATTTTAATTTATCACCCGTTTAATGTTATCTGTCAGGGAAGAAGCATTGAAATTTATCAATAACCCCAATCTCTTATCGCATAACCTCAAATAAGTCAGCAGTTGTTTGAAATGAACATTCGCCAATTGCTCAACCGATTTGATTTCAACAATCACCAAATCATCAACCAGCAAATCCAGCCGAAACCCAATATTAAAACTGGCCCCTTCATATTCCAAAGGTATCCCAACTTGATTTTGAACAGTATGCCCCATCCTCCTCAGTTCAAACATCAAAGCATGCTCATAAACCG
>JAUXII010000055.1 GCA_030621075.1 Lentimicrobiaceae bacterium | reverse complement strand
CGAAGTTTAGTTCACTTTAGTATTGATGAGTTACATGCAAATATATAATTTAATTTTGATGAGTTCAATCTTATGTAATAATTGGATGAATAATACAGAAACCAGGAAAACTCCATCCTTAACCTGTTTTATCACATTAAAAAAGAGGAAAGCGTTGAATAATATCCATATTTTTTCTCATTGAAAATTATTTAATTCAAAAAATAATATACTTTTGCAAAAAAAAATCATCAAATGGTAAAAAAGAAAGACAAAACAGAAGAGAATATTCTTGCTATAGAAGAAGCATTAAGTAAGACGGAAATTTTTATTGAGAAGAATCAAAAAATAATCACCATCATTGTAGGGATTATTATTGTCGTGGTTATCGCATTTTTTGGATTTAAAAAATTATACCTGGCACCAAAAGAAAAAGAAGCTCAAACCGAGATGTTCATGGCTGAAAAGTATTTTGATAAAGATTCAATGAATCTGGCGTTATATGGCGACGGAAATTACCTTGGGTTTCTTGATATCATTGACGAGTACAGCATAACCAAATCGGCCAATCTGGCAAAGTACTATGCTGGTATTTGTTATTTGCATTTAGAAGATTATGAAAATGCAATTGATTATTTGGACAGGTTCAAGGGGAGAGATGAGATGGTTTCGTGCATGGCCATTGGAGCAATTGGAGATGCCCATATGGGATTAGAAAATTCAGAAGAAGCAGCTGGATATTACCTGAAGGCGGCCAATCATAAAACGAATAACTTCACTACTCCGCTTTTTTTATTCAAAGCCGGAAAAACATATGAACATTTAAATCAGTATGATAAAGCCCTTCACGCCTATGAAAGGATCAAAGACGAGTTTGTTAAAAGTTACGAAGCTCGCTTTATCGAAAAATACATTGCCAGAGTAAAAGGTTATTTGGGCGAAGGCTGAAAATAACTAACATGGATCAATTTCCCCGGATCGTTTTTATGGGAACACCTGATTTTGCGGTTGGTGTTCTTGACAAGCTTATTCAGAACAGATATCATATTGTTGCAGTTGTAACTGTTCCCGATAAACCAGCAGGGAGGGGTAAAAAAATCCATCAATCCCCGGTAAAGCTTTATGCCCTGGAACGCCACATACCGTTATTACAACCTGCAAACCTAAAAGACCCTGTTTTTATTACTAAACTTCTCTCCTATGATGCCGATTTGCAAATTGTGGTCGCATTCAGGATGCTGCCTAAAGTAGTATGGGGCATCCCTCCTATGGGTACGTTTAATTTGCATGCATCATTATTACCTCAGTACAGAGGAGCAGCTCCCATTAACTGGGTTCTGATAAATGGAGAAAAAGAGACCGGTGTTACTACATTCTTCCTTGATGAAAATATCGATACCGGGAAAATTATTTTCAGGAAGAAGATTTCCATCGGTGACGAAGAAACAGCTGGAGAGTTACACGACCGGTTAATGACCATTGGGGGAGATCTTGTTATGAAAACTATCAACTCAATTGAAAAACAATCGCACAAATTGATTGATCAGGCTGATTGGGCCGGAGACGGTGAAACATTAAAAAAAGCACCTAAAATCAAGAAAGAAGAGTGCAGGATTAACTGGAACAATTTAGCAGAAGAGATCGTTAACCTGATCAGGGGATTAAGTCCTTATCCAGGTGCATTTACAGAATTAATTTCCCCAGCCGGAGAAAAATATTTACTAAAAATATATCGGGCTACATTTACAAGAAAAATAAAACATTCAAACACAAAAGAAGTATCCACTGATGGAAAAAAATTCATGAATATCGTTGTAAAAGATGGTATGGTTCACATAGAAAGGTTACAGATTTCTTCCAGAAAAAGAATGAACATTGCTGAATTTCTTAATGGCTTCTCGATAGATAACAATTGGACAATAAAATAATTCACACAGATTTCTGAAATATATTTAATGAGCAAATCAAGTAAAACACCATGATTTTTATGTCAAAACACGCTGTAAGGTTAGGCAAACAAGGGTTTTACAAGGTGAGTTATTAACAAAATGCCTCATTTATCAACATTTTCAAGAGTTTAAGGGGGGGCATGGTTGCATTTTTGCTGGAATAGCTTATCTTTGCAGGGATTCTTAATAGAAACACTTAATTAAAATTAAAAAAAAATGAACAAAGCAGAATTAATCGAAGCTATGGCTGCAAAAGCAGAATTAACAAAGGCTGATGCTAAAAAAGCATTAGATGCTTTTATTGGTGCAACAGCTGGTGCTCTAGAAAAGGGCGAAAGAGTTGCGTTAGTAGGTTTTGGTTCTTTCTCCGTTGCCCATCGTGCAGCAAGAAAAGGCCGCAATCCTAAAACAAAACAAGAAATTAATATCGCTGCTAAAAAAGTTGTTAAATTTAAATCTGGTAGCGAGCTTGCTGGAACAGTTAATAACTAGTTTTCAGAAGCAATTTAACATTTCACTTTAAATGACTGGAGAAATCGTATGATGATTTTAATCATCATACGATTTTTTTGTTATAATAAACCGATAAGGTAATAATGCATCATCTCCAGCATAATCAACACCGATTCGTGTTGTTATTTCATAGTCTTCTTTGTTAATAGTTACACCTCTATCTTCAAGCCAAATTGACGTCATGTTTTTATCCGTTCGTTTTACAAGGTCAATCCCTGTCATGTAATAATGAATACCCAAAGCTTTGCTTACCTTGCCCGGGCCATCCAATAGATATTTATTGCTAATTTTCTTATTTAGCCTCTTTCCCATTTCATTTAGCCCGTGTGTAGGAATGATTGACCGAATTAGTATAGCATGAGGTATCCCAATTTGATTGGTAACAATATTAAAAAGTGAATGAACCCCGTAACAAAGATAAACATAAGCGATGCCACCTTTTTTGTACATCATCTCTGTTCTGGCAGTACAACGCCCTCCAAACGCATGTGATGCTTTGTCAACCTCCCCATTATAAGCTTCTGTTTCTGAGATAATTCCGCCACAAAATATTCCATCAATGTAAGAGAACAGATACTTTCCCAGTAAAATTTGGGCCAGACAAACAACATCTTTTTGCAGGAAAAAATTACGATCAATTATCATTGAGGTTTCTTTCGCCATGAGAAATTATACTTCCGATCCTTGTCGATCTTTTCATTATCAAGCAGCCATTGAATGACTTTGATTACTTTATCTTCATTTACATTTTCAACAACCTCTACAAGTTCTTGCACAGTGCAGGTTTTCTTACGCAAGAGAGGCTTTATTTTTGAGAGGACAATATCGAATTCCAATTCACTAAGTTCCATCTTATTACGCTCAACACATACATCACATTTCCCGCAACGTTTACTATCACACTCCCCAAAGTATTCAAGTAGTTGCTGACTTCTACATTTTGAGAATGAAGAAACATAGTTAATTACGGCGTCTAGCCGCTCAGAAACAGCTTTTTTTCTATCTCTGTAATGTACGTCCGACAAAATCAGGGCTCCTGTATCTAAGCGTGACTCTGAAAAAATAATTTGGGGTTTATCTTTTCGTGGAAGATAGGTTATGATCTCCAGTTGATTCAGCTCATTCAAATACTTTAATGTCTCATCGCGTGTTAAACTGGTTCTGCGTGCCAACTCATTCTCATAAATATTAACAAAGTCAGTAAACAGTCCACTGTAAGAGCGTAACATTGTCTTAATAAATTTATCAAAAGAGATATTTTTGATCTGGAAACGATAAAGTTCTTCTTTATTAACTTGAAAATGCACCCTGGAAGGTGAAGCAAATCCATCATTTAATACAATATACCCCTCCTTCTCAAGCAATTTGAGGGCATTATAAACGATAACAGCAGAAAAGTTAAATGTTTTACTAAAATGGGTGATTTCGAAATCATAGCTCTGATTTTTACCACTTCCTTCCGGTAATTGGTAATAATTGGCTAAAGACTGATAAATTTTCCTGATAACCGGCAGTTCCGGAAAAGATTTGGATATAGTAACCCTGGCGTTTCTCACATCAGCCTCTTCCCACAATAGGATAGCATATGATTTTTTTCCATCGCGTCCGGCCCGTCCTGCCTCCTGAAAGTAAGCTTCCAGGCTGTCGGCAAGACCTAAATGTACAACCAATCTGACATTGGGTTTATCTATTCCCATGCCAAAAGCGTTTGTTGCGACAATTATCCGTATCTCTCCATTCATCCAGGCCGATTGTTTCCGAGCCCTTATCAGTGGATCGAGGCCTGCATGGTAAAAATCTGATCGTATTTTATTTTTGTTTAGAAAATCTGATACTTCTTTTGTCTTCCTCCTGTTCCGGACATAGATAATTCCTATTCCTTTGACTTTCTTCATTATCCTGAGCAATCTAGCCTGTTTGTCTTCCTCATTCAGAACGACATAAATCAAATTCTTTCGCTCAAAACTCTTTTGAAAAACATGTTGGGATTTAAACCCCAGTTTCTCTTGTATATCATCAACAACGGGAGGTGTAGCTGTTGCAGTCAAAGCAAGTATCGGTGTTTCGGGAATAAACTCTCTTATTTCTGCAATTTGAAGGTATGGTGGACGAAAATCATACCCCCACTGAGAAATACAATGCGCTTCATCAACCGCTATTAAATTAATTTTCATGCTTCCCAGGTTCTCCCGAAAAGCAGCATTCTGTAGTCGCTCTGGAGAAATATATAAAAACTTACAGTCTCCATATATACAATTGCTCAATGCAACTTCAATCTCATTTCTGTGCATACCCGAATAAACAGCTGCGGCTTTTATTCCTCTACGCTTGAGGTTTTCAACCTGATCTTTCATCAAAGCAATCAATGGGGTTACAACAAGGCACAGCCCTTCTGAGGCCATGGCTGGCACCTGGAAACAGATTGATTTTCCCCCGCCAGTTGGAAGCAATGCGAGTGTATCGTGCCCATCAAGAACCGATTGAATAATCTCTTCCTGCATAGGCCTGAAAGAGGAAAACCCCCAGTAGTTTAATAATATGTTGCTTATGGTGCTCATGAAGATATACGAATAACGAATAACGATATGCGATATGCGAATTTGATATACGATATACGATATTCGATATTCGATGTGCAATAAGACAAAGGTAAAGATATAAATGGGAGGATGCAAGTTGGATGCTTGGAGCCGGTCTGTTCAAAAAAAAATAAATTTGGATACACCATACACCCCAAAAATTCACAAACACATGGATATTAATTCAGGTGCTTTCTGAAATCGCTGATTCTACCGGTATTTTTCCTTGTTTTGGGAAATTTAATATCATAGAAAAAACCCACACTATAGGACAAAATGCCTCTCAAAGCTTTCCTATTAACTAAATATTGAATTTTTTTTGTTTCAAAAAGTTTATCAGTACAAACAATATCCCGATCTACATGAAAGCCTGCACCGGTAACAACTCTTGGGCCGGCAAACTCAACCAGGGCGCCTTTCTCACCAATAATAACATCCCCTTGCGTTACATAACTGGCATATGCTCCCCCGGTAGTAGGCCCGGTAATAACAGATAAGTATAATATTCCTTCTCTTTTCAAATCTAATAAAGACATATTCATTTTAGCCATCTGCGCCAAAGCCATAGGCCCTTCGTTCATTCTTGCCCCGCCAGAAGCACAAATGGAAATAAATGGATACTTATTCTTTACAGAAAAATCGACAGCCCTTTTAAACTTTTCGCCAAAAACTGCACCAAACGATCCGCCAATAAATTTTATATCCGAAATAACCAAAACAATATTCCTGCCATTAATCTTTGCAGTACCGGTTACTAAACCTTCTTTGGAAAAGGTTTTCCCTTTTAACTTTTTTAATGATTCTTTATATTTACCAAAATTATATCTTTCACTTCCAATTAATTTATCAATAGTTAAAGCACCTTCAATTTCATGAAATGTATCTTTGTCACAAATCTTATCTATTTGCTCTGCAACACACAAATATTCTCCCTTTCCACACTTAGGGCAGGCGTAAAAATTATCAATATATTTCTTATAAGAAACAAACCCACAACCACCGGCAACCCTAAATATATTTTTTTCTACATCCCATTCTTTTTCACATTCAAAGAGTTCTGTTTCATCAATACCCTCTTTCTCCATATGTACTTTAATTAATAACTGCGTATGAAAATCTTCCCGCTCAACATCTATAATTTTAATACCATTATGAACATTCTTCTTTGTTTTCCTGAATGACATTTTGTAGAAAGTATCAGCAAACTCACCATAACTCAATACCTTTTTCCTTCTTTTTTTTAATATATCTTTTATTACTTTCTTTTTCTTTATATTTTTTACGCTTTTTCTCAGGGATACCCACTCCTTCATGACTCCTGCCAATGAGTTTTTGATTGTATTTATTGTAAAATCATAGTCAACATGCGCCCCATCTGGTGGTTCAGGCAAAATTCCATCGATCATGCCAATTTGTTCAATATGCTCCGCTCCCGGGCGTAATACATCCAAAGAATCTTGTAATGTATCTTCAATATTTTCACCTGCTGCCAACCTTTTATGAAAAATGATTCGACTACAACTCTCAGGAGCGATAACAGAATAAAGAGCATTTTCTAACATAAAACTTCTATCAGCCACCTGTAAAGCTAAAGCGCCACCACT
>JAUXII010000233.1 GCA_030621075.1 Lentimicrobiaceae bacterium | reverse complement strand
AGTGGCAACACACGGAAATGGGATTTATAGTACTTATTATGATCCATCATTTGCTGTAAATGAATTAAAGAACAATCCGATTTTGTCGCTGAGCATCTATCCTAATCCATGCAATGATGTGGCAACAATCAGATACGAGATCAGTGATCCGGGAGATGTTTCGATTACTCTTCTGGATATTTCGGGCCGCCTGATAAAAAATCTTCATTCCGGATATCAACCGTCAGGGGTCCACAATTATTCAACCGACCTAAGCGATATTGCACCCGGAACATATGTAATTAAGATAGAAAACAGGGGCCAGTTTAAAACGACAAAGCTGATTATCAACAGATAAATGAATAGAGCGGACAAAAACCTGGCTCAGGTATTTAAAGATGCCAGGATGCATAAGACTATTGCAGAGATAATAATTGCTCATTTATCCAATCCGGTGGATGTCAGGAAAGCAGCGCTAAATGACCTGGATTTGAGCAATAGCAAAAAAATTCTTGACCTTGGGTGTGGATTTGGTTTTTTCACACAAGCATTAAAAGGAAGAATTCACCCCAAGGCAACTATTAAGGGCGTTGACCGCCATAGTGAGTATAAAAAGCCTTATATTGATTCCTGTTCAGAAGCAGAAATCAATGGCATTTTTGATGATGCCGGTGTTGAGTCCTTAACAAAAATCGAAAGCAAAACTTATGATTTGATACTATGTAGTTATGCACTTTATTCCTTTCCGGAATACATACCTCATATATCAAGAATTCTTAAAGAAACCGGGATATTTGTTACGATTACACATGCTAAGCCTCATATGAAGGAGTTCACTGATTATGTAAGAAAAATATTGCACAAACATGATATCAAACTGATTGGGAAATTGCCTTATGAAAAATTGATCGACAATTTTTCGAATGAGAATGGGTTTGACCTGCTTTCACCATGGTTTCAGAATATTAAAACAGAAAAACACTCCAACTCTCTGGTTTTTAATAAGAAAGATTACCCTGACTTTTCCCGTTATTTTTGCTTTAAACGGTCATTTTTTATTCCGGGGAAACACCCGGATGCAGATAATATGTATGATATTTTGCTTGATGCCATTAAACAAGATATAATGAGAGATAAAACATTACGGATTACCAAAGATGATATGATTTTTATTTGCTCAAATCCTTCAAAACAAGGAACTACCAATGTCTAAAAAAAGAACTTATTGTCCATATTGCAGCAGCACACTCACATCTAAATCTGAGGGTGATACAATCAGGGATTTCTGTGTTCAATGCAATCAGTTTTTTTATGATAATCCTTTGCCGGTTGCGTCAACTATTGTTGTAAAAAAGCGACGGATATTGCTTGTCAAAAGAAAAAATGACCCTCATAAAGGATTATGGTGTTTGCCAATGGGGTTTGCCGAGTCGGGAGAAAGCATTGAAGCAGCTGCCCTCAGAGAGCTGAAAGAAGAAACAGGGGTCAAAGGAAAGGTAATCGGTTTTATCAATGCAGATTCAGGTATTAGTTCATTTTATGGCGACCTTCTGTTTCTAACTTTTGAAGCCGAACAAGTCGGAGGAAGGCTCTCTGCCGGTGATGATGCTATTGAAGTTAAATACTTCTCTTTTGACGATCTGCCAAAGCTTCCCTTTTTATCAAACATCAAATCCATAGAAACCTATTTAAGAAATAAACAAGAATATTGGGCAATAATTGATTCATTTAAGTTATCGTTGGGAAAAACGGGTATCAGCTCATCAACAGGTGACTTCCTGTCGGATAAACTAATCAGATTGATCGAAAAAAATGCTGAGATCATTGCAAATCATTGGCTCGAGGACGTAAGGACCAATAAATCAACCCCTGCTTATAAAAATTTTGATCCCCAAAAATCATTTCATCGTAACAAGCAGGTTTTGGAACAATTTGGAAAATGGTTAGGAGGGCATCATAAAGATACAGATATCAAAAAATATTACAGAAAGCTTGGAAAAGAAAGGCAGAATGAGGGTTTTGCACTCAGTGAGGTCATCAGCGCTCTTAGTCTTACCAGAAAGCATATTTGGCAATTTGCATTATCTCAACGGGTCTGGACCAAAGCTATAGATATTTATATGTATCTTGAGTTGGAAAGAAGGATGATGATCTTTTTTGATAAAGCGACTTTCTATATAGCAAAAGGGTATGAGAAGGATCAGTCGGTAAATAACAACTAATTTTTTTTTCAAAAGGCATTACCTGCTTTGTAAATCCTGGAAAATTCATGAGGGTAAAGCGTGCCCTCGTATTTAAGCATCCCACTTCGCGAATCCCTGATGATTGCTGAGGCCCTGGAGTCATCAGTAACTGCCATGGTGACATCAAATACTCCAACAGTGGTGAAAATAACAAGGCTGATATTGTAAACAGTGTATTTCTTTTTTTCAACTTTATTAAATTGGTATTTTGTAATTTTTCCATCAAAGGTTGCCCCACCAATACTATTAAAGCCACCTCCTATACCATTAGCAAACTGGAATGTAACATCTGTAGAGTCAACAATGATAAAATTAATTCTGGAATCGACAGATACCTGTTCACCCTGCCGGTTCAGGAGAAAAGAAGCTTCGAGAACAAATCGCTGGCTTTCCACCATTTGCTTTGTAATCTCTGCCAATAATTGTTTTTTTTTCTGTTTTTCCTCTTTTTTCTGTTCTTTAGCCTCGGCTTTTGCTGTTTTTTTATCTGTTTTTACTTCAGTTTGGCAATAAGCCCCTATTGCAAGAATAAAAACAACTGATAATACAATCAATTTTTTCATTGAATTTTTTGTTTTTAATATTTATGGTGTTGTTGAATATGTTTTAGATATGTGGAAACTCGTAGCAAAGATAATAGAACTTAGATGAAATGCCTTTGGGGAAATTCTTTATTCATCAACTAAACAAAAAGTTAAAAGAGATAGATACCACCACGAGAATAAAGTATGTTATAGAACCAACGAGGAAAAACATATTTCAGAAAGCAAAACAAGCCAGTATTGTTGAGGTAAAATTCTCACCAGAATAGCTGGGGTGAGCCAGGTTTAACTAATAATATATTTAAGTGTAAACTCATCATTAAAAATAATAAACACTTGTTTTAACCTTTAGTTGGTATAATCATTTAATTTTTTTAATTTGCAAGCGGTTTTGTTTTGAGGTTGGAATATCATATTATGGAAAAACAAACGATGAAGGGGGAAAATCGGTGCGAAGGAC
>JAUXII010000104.1 GCA_030621075.1 Lentimicrobiaceae bacterium | reverse complement strand
AACGAGGTCATGGGTTCCTGAAAGATCATGGCAATTCGACTTCCCCGGTACAACCTGATCTCTTTTTCCGGTAATTTCAATAAATCGACTTTTTCCCCTTCCGGTGAGTGAAATAAAATCTGTCCATTGGAAATTCTCCCGGGAGGCTCAGGTATGAGACGCATAATCGACAGGGCAGTAACTGACTTCCCTGATCCTGACTCACCAACAATACCCAGGGTTTCTCCCCTCTCCAACGAAAATGAGATAGTACTGACGGCTTTCAAAAATCGATCCTCTGAGGCGAATTCAACGGTCAAATTTTGTATTTCGAGAAGAGACATTTAAATAGATTAGAATCGAAGGTTATGATTGGCAAAGTTACAAATAACCAATACCAAATCACAAACCCCGATAAATAGAGGGTCACAAATCGTCTGGTTTAGGATTAACATAAAAACTAACACTCATTCAAGCGATCATGATGACTTTAATTGAAGATTTTATTTCACTGTTTTTCCCCCGGGTATGCAATGCCTGTGAAGCCCCGCTTATGCATAATGAAGAGATCATTTGTACGTCGTGTTTGTTTCATCTTCCCAAAACCAATTTCCACCGGGACCAGGACAACCCGGTTAGCAGTCTTTTCTGGGGGAGAGTTGACATTCATGCAGCAGCTGCCTGTTATTATTTTAGAAAGGGAAGCAAAATCCAGCACTTGATGCATCAGTTTAAATACAAAGGGCACAAGGAGGTCGGGGTTTTTATTGGCAGCCTATATGGTGATGAATTAAAGAAATCGCCCTGTTTCAATACAGTAAACGCGGTAATTCCCGTTCCACTGCATCGAAAAAAAATAAGAAAAAGAGGATTTAACCAAAGTGAACGGTTTGCCATGGGATTGTCCCAATCTATGAAGATTGATTTGGTGACATCAATCCTGGTAAGGAAAACAGCTTCAGAGACCCAGACAAAGAAGACCAAATTCAGGAGATGGGAAAATGTTAAAGAGATATTTGATATTGAACAAGCCGAAACATTGGAAGGGAAACACCTCTTGCTTGTTGATGACGTTATAACCACCGGATCAACTATTGAAGCCTGTGCAACGGTTCTGCGTCAAATTCCCGGGGTAAAAGTGAGTGTTGCCGGTATGGCGTTTACCACATTTTGAATAAATGGCTATTATTCTCACCCCAGCACGCACACCTTTTTAAAATTTCTTGTAATACCATTTAGGTTAAAAATCTCAAAATAAATAACATAAATACCATTGGTGGCTCTTTGATGGTTCTGGTTTAATCCATCCCATGAAAAAACACCTTCAGTACCAACAAGTCTGTTTCTGACTAAGTATTTAATAAGTCTTCCACCAGCATCAAAAACAGTAATATTGGCAACATAACCCGGGCCATCCATTTGATAATAAATAGTCAGGATATCATCTATGCCATCGTTATCAGGTGTAAAAACTTCAGGCGAAATCGTAAAAGGATCATTAAAACTGAGGCTGTAATCATTGAACTGCGAATTTTTATACCCCGGCGTACCAAAGCCTGATAATTCAGAAGCTGAATGCCAGTTCATGGCATCAGCGGTCGGATAATCATAATGGACCCTTTCCAGAGAAACACCTTTCGTTAAATGAAGAAGCTCAAAATGCAGGTCTGATGAATAATCAAAACGGTCAATGATCATTTCATCGTTTTTCCGGGCAATAACCACAATACCCTGATCAATTGGAAAGGAGGGCATTGATGACATTTTTATAAATGCTGTTGGGCCGGGTGAATGATAATACTCCATCACTTTGTCAGGTGATTTTGAAAGTACCATATATTGTCCTGGCATACATAAACAACCATCTTCTATTATCATTTTTATTGAACTGAGGGTTTGCAATAGCGTGTCGTAAGAGGCCAGAATCAGATCATTAAGATCAATAGCCTTATCCGACCGGTTATATATTTCAACGTAATCAACTGCATCACCGGGCGGGTCGCTTAAGATCTCATTTATAACAATGTCCATTGGCATTGGAAGTTCAGGTATAGCAAAGGTTGCTAATGATTTTGTTTTCAGATAATTTCCGTAACAGTCTTGCAACGAATCATGAATAACTATTGAGTAAATGACATGCGGTTCAATGTCAGCAGGAAGTATCAATTCGATTTTTTGATACTCCGGAAAAAGAAGGCTTACTTTATCCGGAAAGCCAATATCATGATCAATTGAAAAGGATAGAGGATTGATTAAGGTCAGGCTATCCATTTTTTCTGTAAAAGTCAGCCCGATAGTGTGAGGATTTTGGGTATATGTATAATGGATTCCCGGATTTACCTGGTCGGGATTAGTTGCCAACACTGAATTTTGTCTTCCCGGGGTCCCTCCCGACATGTCAATGGAAGTTCTCCAGTTATTTTTTTCTTCACAGGGATTGCCCGGGTCGATCAACTCAACAGACCACCCGCCATCTTTTTTGTGATCCTCGGTAATCCATTCATTGGAGTAAAAAACAGAATGAATTACCTGATGTTGCTGATTGCTCAGGGTTATTGTTGTTTCTGTATTATTAATAACGGATGATGAAGGAAGAATAGCTAATGTATGACCAAAAGACTCAAAATGAATATTGTCTGCAATTATCATAAATCCCTGTGGGGTAATGACCTCTGAGTGGATAGTGATACTCCTTGATCCAATATCAAGCTGCCATCCTGAAAGGTTTACAGGTAGTGAAGTCCGGTTGTGCAATTCAATGTATTCTGATGAAGGAAGATCGACTGTTGGCGATGGATCTGCCATGATCTCATTGATAACTATATCAAAAGTTTGCGCTTCATAATAAGCAAATTCGTATGAGCTGTTTTCAAGAATATTTCCTTCCGTATCAGAAATACTACTCACCGTGAGGTTAAGGTAAACTCCCATTGGGAAGCTTTCCTGGAAAAACAGATGCACCAGGGCCGGTACTTCGGGATCCATCACAGCAGATCCCGGAACCCCAATATTATTATCAACAAAATAATTGAAAATATCTAATGCCGAGGTTGAGGTTACTGACTCAGAGAACTGAATATCTAATTGTGTTGGAGAAATAACATTAACTGATTCCACACCAGGAGGGGTGTTATCAATCTGAATGGGGCCTACATAAATTTCGTCAAAATAAAACCGGGTCCTGTTACTGCTTGTAAAATTACATAAGAGTCCAAAGTATATACTATTTTGGATTATTGAATCGACACCGGAAGCCTCTGTTTCATAATAGCCGGGCCCATGGGAAGAAGTGTAGAGAGCCCATAAACCACCGGGGTATCGCCTTATTCTAATGTGTAATGAAAATGAACTTGCAATGGCTCCTTCTTCACCCTTGCAGACAGAAGTATGCACAGTGCCCGCTTGTTTAAAAAGCTCAATAGCATCTCCTGATCCTGATTCCCCAAATTGCAGGTAATAGCCGTTAAGTGGGCCGGTTAGATCAGCCTCATCGGAGGCGAGGTAAACCCTGGCATAATTATTTGTAGAGGGGCTAAAAGCCAGCCTGATCCAGAAACGCCACTCCATACTATCAGAGATTGAGTTTGGAATAATCAGAGTTTTGCTTCCGGCATCTTCTGCGTTGAGTTGCAGCTGTTTATCGCTGTTTATTATAAATGATGAAATATCACCGAACCATGCCGGATTATTCGTCAGGTCGCCATCCGAAAAGTCATCTTCAATCTGAGACAGCCCCAGAATGGGTATTAGAAGGGCAAATAGCATGGTCAGTGTTGTTAATAGATTTCCCCTGTTTTCTTGCATAAACAATAATTTTCAGACCCACCTGTTTTCCTGTTAATCCATAAATCTCCATTTTGTTACCCCTTATTTGTTTAAATTAAAAATAAGCAATTGGCTACGTGATTAAATATTTTAATTTTGCACGACCGAATCACCTGTTATGAAGATTTATTCTTGTATCGAAGAATTTGACCCCGTAGAGTTTCCGGTAGTTACTATCGGCACCTTTGATGGTGTTCATGTTGGACACCAGGCAATCATTAAACGATTAAAAGAGGTTGCCGCCAGGCATAATGGTGAGACTATTCTTGTTACGTTTGACCCGCACCCACGTAAAGTGCTTTATTCCGATAGCTGGGACCTGAAATTAATAAACTCACCTAAACGTAAGATCGATTTGATCAGGAAAACGGGTATTGACCATCTTATTGTTTTGCCTTTTACCAAAAAGTTTGCTCAAATGTCTTCTTACGAGTTTATTAAAAATATTCTTGTTGATAAAATCCATGCAAAGAATATTGTAATAGGCTATAACCATCATTTTGGCAAAGACCGGCTTGGTGATCACCATAATCTGGAAGACGTGGGTAAAGAATTTGGCTTTACGGTTGATGAGGTTCCAGCTCAATATATTGACGGGATTTCTGTGAGTTCGACAAAAATCCGAAAAGCACTTAATGACGGAAATATTACTTATGCCAATAAGTACCTTGGGTATGAATATTCTATTCATGGCAATGTGGTTGAGGGTTATAAAATTGGCCGAACCATTGGCTTTCCGACAGCTAACCTTGAGGTTGACGACAAACTAAAGCTGATCACAGCAAACGGAGTTTATGCCTGTAAGGTTTTATGGAATGGGCAGAAATTTTTGGGAATGGGAAATATTGGCGTACGGCCAACCCTGAACCGGAAAGACTTAACCATTGAAGTTCATATATTTGACTTTGATAAACAGATCTATGGAGATTATTTAACGATTTACTGGATTGATCGTATCCGTGATGAGGTTAAATTTAAAGACCTTGAAGCTTTAAAGGAACAATTGGTGAAAGATAAAGAAACTGTCCTGGGTATTCTAACCTGAATAATTTCTAAAACAGGTTACCTATTTTTTTTCAATATCACACTCATTGTTATAATCCCCGGAATTTCTAACCTTGGGATCAAATCCTCAAACTCAAACCGGCAAATTCCTGTTTTTGTAAATCTTAATTCGCTCCTAAGCGGAAATATCACTTCTAAATGATCATTTTTTATTGTTGAAATAAAACCGCCATCTTCCTTACGCATATCAAAATCATATTCAACAATCCTCTCTTCTCCGGAAGGCATGTCAATTATAAGATTGAAACGCAGGTTTTTATAAGGATATTTATCCGTATGGTTTATTTTGAGAAAAATATCATACGAGGGTTTAATATCTTCAACCTGAAAAGAGA
>JAUXII010000059.1 GCA_030621075.1 Lentimicrobiaceae bacterium | reverse complement strand
GCAGCCGATCAGGAAGACTTCGTATCGATGGGGATGAATACAGCCCTTAAAAATTTCCAAATCCTTGATAATGCGTACGGCGTGTTAGGGATTGAAATGATGGCAGCAGCTCAGGCATTGGATTTTCGTGAATATAGTTTTGGCAAAGGCACCAAAAAGGCAAAACAGGTGATTCGGAAATATGTTGAATTTCTTGACGAAGACAGGCCATTATATGATGATCATAATGCGATGAAAGATCTTGTCAGGTCATGTGAAATTCTTGAAGAAGTTGAAAAGGAAATAGGAAGTCTGGAGTAAAATTGTATTATGTATTTATTTTGTATATGTAAAAATTCTAAATAAATCCCCTAAAGAATTTACTTTCAGTTATTTTATGTGCCAGTTGTTATCTATTTGTTAAATTTACGTTAAATTTTTCTTACGTTTAATTTGGTAAAACGAATAATTTATTATAATTTGGCATCGGTTTTCATGAAACTGTTTAAATATTTATGTATTCACCTATGTAATATTTGTATTATACATTATCTAAATATCTGAAATTCAATTATTAACTAATTACTAACCAAAATTCATTTACTATGAGAAAATTTACAGTTTTGCTTGCACTCCTTGTGTTTGCAGGTTTGCAAGTTGTACTTGCACAAAAAACTATTACTGGTACAGTTACCAGTTCGGAAGATGGTAAACCCATACCGGGTGCAACAGTAGTTGTTAAAAACACAACCATCGGTACCACAACAAATGTTGATGGTTTTTATGAATTGTCTGTACCGGACGATGCCACAACACTTGTTTTCTCTTATGTGGGTATGATATCCAGGCAATTGCCTATTGGTGACGCTACGGTCATTAATACGGTGCTGGAGTTGGATGTCATGGACCTTGAAGGGGTTGTTGTAACCGCTCTTGGTATCACACGAGAGAAAAAATCACTCGGATACGCTGTTTCGGAATTGAGCGGAGATGCGGTTAACGAAGTGAGAGAAACAAACTTTGTAAACTCCCTTTCCGGTAAAGTATCCGGTGTACAGATTCGCCAATCAGTTACTATGGGCGGTTCTGCAAACGTTCTGATCAGAGGTACTACCTCATTGACACAGAACAACCAGGCTTTATTTGTTGTTGATGGTATTCCTATCAATAACAATAACACCAACGAAGATAGATCAGTAGCTAACGGAACCTCTTACCAAAATGATGGATGGGGAGGTTATGACTATGGTAATGCTGCCATGGACATCAACCCTGACGATATCGAATCAATTTCCGTTTTGAAAGGTGCCGCTGCTTCCGCTCTCTATGGCTCAAGAGCTGCCAATGGAGTTATTCTTATTACCACAAAAAAAGGTAAAAAAGCACCTGGCGCAGGCATTGGCGTAACATTAAACGTTGGTTACCAGGCTAGTATGATCGATAAAACCACTATGCCCCAACATCAAACCAAATATGGTGGTGGATATGGCCCGTTTTATGAAAATGAAACCGGCGACCCTAAAACGGATTATTTTTTCTTTGTTGGTGATGTTGATGGTGATGGAACAGACGACTGGATCACACCTACCTCAGAAGATGCTTCATGGGGAGCTGAATTTGATCCCAATTTAATGATTGTTCAGTGGGATGCCCTCGATCCTTTAGCTTCTAATTTTGGCGAGAAAAGGCCTTGGGTTGCTGCTGAAAATGGTATTGATTATTTCTTTAACACCGGTCATAAATGGACTACCAATATTGCATTTGATGGTGCAAACGACGACGGTAGTTTCAGGCTCTCTTATACCAATGTTGATGAAAAAGGATATCTCGTAAACAGCTCGATCAAAAAAAACACCCTTAATTTTGGTGGAAGTTATAATTTTTCAAAAAAACTTTCTGTTGATGCTAACGTTACCTATGTTAACACTAAAGGAGTTGGAAGGTATGGAACAGGATACGACGGGGGAAACCCGATGCAATCGCTCGGACAATGGTTCCAGGCTAACGTTGACATGAAAAGATTAGAGGATAGATACCTGCGGCCCAACGGTGAGCAACTGTCGTGGAACAGTGGGTATTGGAATGATTTACGTCCTATTTATTTTGATAACCCATATTGGGTACGATACAAGAATTATGAGGATGATGAACGCGACCGTACCTTTGGCTACGCTGCATTAAATTATCAGTTTACGGATTGGTTAACCTTTACAGGTAGGTTCTCTGTTGATCAATACAATGAAGTTCAAAATGAAAGAATTGCTGTGGGAAGTGTTGACCCCTCTTATTATTCAAACTTCACGAATTCTTTCAAGGAGACCAATTACGACATGATGCTGAAATTTAATCATCGCTGGGAAGACTTCTCACTTGCCGGTATTGTTGGAACAAACTTCAGACAAAACGTAGTTCGAAATTTCCTTGGTGAAACGGTTGGTGGACTGATTGTACCTGATTTTTATAGCATCAGTAATTCATTATCACCGGCAAGTATTACCGAAAATTTAATAACATCCGGAGTTAACAGTGGATACATTAGCGCATCTTTAGGATATAAGGACTTTGTTTATTTGGATCTTACAGATAGGTATGAAGTTTCATCTACCCTTCCGACAGACGATAACGCATACAATTATTATTCCGCTTCTGTTAGTTTGTTACTTACTGAACTTGGCGGTTTACAAGACCTTAGCTGGATGCCTTTCCTGAAAGTAAGAGCCAATTATGCTGAGGTAGGAAATGACGCTCCCCCTTTCTCTACCATTTCAACTTATTCTCAGGGAACAAGTTGGGGCGATATCCCCCTCTTCTCCGTAAACAGCACATTAGCAAATGCTGGACTGATGCCCGAACGTACAAAAAGTTATGAACTCGGACTGGAAGGACGTCTGTTAAACAACCGGATAAGCTTTGATATTGCTACATACAAAGCAAATACGGAAAATCAAATCCTGCCAGTACTCGTACCAACAACTACAGGTTATAGCAGAAGATTTGTCAATGGCGGTGAAATTGAAAACATAGGATGGGAAATTTCCCTTATGGGAACAGTTATTAAAACAACCGACTGGTCATGGGATATCGGTATAAACTGGTTTACAAACAAAAATGAAGTGCTCAGCTTATACGAAGATGTTGATAATCTGCTAATCTATTCGCAATGGGATGTATCTATCAACGCTACAGTAGGAGAGCCCTATGGAGCAATTAAGGGAACCGACTTTGTTTACACCGATGGCCAAAAAACGGTTAATGATAATGGTTATTACATGGTTTCTGAGTCTGGTGAAGAAATTATTGGAAATATCAATCCTGACTGGAACATGGGTATCCCAACACGTGTAACCTATAAAGGTGTTGCGTTAAATGTGTTAGTTGACATCCAACAAGGCGGTGACATCTATTCAATTAATACCAAATATGGGCAGGCAACAGGTCTGTATGAAGAAACAGCTGAAGATAATGATAAAGGAAACCCAATGCGTTGGTTTGTTGCTGACGGTGGCGGGTACCTGTATCCTGAAACAGTGAATGTAGATGGTACACCTAACACAACCTATGTGGAAGCTTACAGATGGGGAAGGGCATTTTACTACAACAATAGCCCGACTGCAAGGTATGTGTTTGATGCATCATACGTGAAATTGCGTGAAGTGGCACTGTCATACAGCTTACCCACATCAATGATCGAAAATAGCCCACTCTCCCAGGTCACATTCTCTCTCGTTGGCCGTAACCTGTGGATCATTAGTAAAAACACGAAGCATTTTGATCCTGAAACAGGCTTAAGTTCCGGTAACCAGCAAGGTATTGAAACCGGTTCTTATCCCACAGCCAGGACTTTTGGATTCAATGTTAAATTAGGATTTTAATTATTTCTTAAACTTTAAAACAATATTATATGAAAACTATTAAATATCTATCGATTGCATTCGCTTTGATACTTGGGATATCGGCTTGCGAATTGCCTGATAATGTCGATCCAAAAAATCCAACCGAAGTCCCAATCAGCACTCTGTTTACCAATGCACAAGTTGCTTTGGTAAATCAGGTGAACCATGTAAGTGTAAACTTAAATATAATTAGGTTAATTGCCCAGTACTGGCAGGAAACCACCTATTTTGATGAAGCGCGTTACAACTTTCAGGACAGGAAAATTCCTGATAATTATACAAGCAGGTTTTACAGAGACGTATTAATGGATTTCAAAGAGGCCAAAAAATTGTTAAATGACCCCGACTATGGTGGAGATGCCGCTGAGAAAGCTAATATGCTGAACATTATTGAGATTCTGGAGGTTTATGCATGGCATTGTATTTTTGATGCTTTTGGTGACATGCCGTATTCCCAGGCGTTGATGGGTGCTGATAATTCTACCCCTGTTTACGATGATGCAGCTACTGTTTATGATGATCTGTTAGTAAGGATTTCTGCTGCTATTGACGGGCTGGATGTAAATGCCGGCAGTTTTGGAGCGGCCGACCTTATGTATGGTGGAGATGCTGCATCCTGGAAAAGATTTGGGGCTTCGTTGAAGCTTCGCCTCGGTATGCGTCTGGCTGATGTATCACCAACGAAAGCTCAGGCAGCTGCTGAACAAGCTGTTAGTGCCGGTGTATTTACAAGCCAGGATCAAAGTGGATATCTGTTTTACATAGGTGTTGTTCCCCATGTAAATGCTATTTATAACGCTTATTTTGTAGATAACCGTAAAGATTATCTTCCAACTACTACAATCATTGGTTTGATGTTAGGATTAGATGATCCGCGTCTTCCTTTATATTTTACACAATACGAAGGCGAATACGTTGGAGCAATAGCCGGACTGGATGGTGCACAATCCTATAATAATTATTCGCATTTTCAGGACCGTTTCTTTGAGCCTACTTTTGAAGCAATTATGGCTGACTATAGTGAAGTTGAATTTTTATTGGCCGAAGCTGTTGAGAGAGGATTTGCTGTAGGCGGAACTGCTGAAGGACATTACAATGCAGCCCTGGAAGCAAGTATCCTTTATTGGGGTGGATCTGATACTGATGTAGCTGACTATCTCGCTCTTCCTGATGTTGCTTATGGTACTGCAACAGGAGATTATAAGCAAAAAATAGGCACCCAGAAATACATTGCTTTATACAACAGAGGTATTGAAGCATGGGCTGAGTGGAGAAGACTAGATTACCCTCAACTTAATCCTCCTGAAAACATGGTATATGGAGATATTCCAAAACGTATGCCTTATCCTTATGATGAAGTTGCACAGAATGGCACCAATTATTATGCTGCCGTTGCAAAAATGGGCGGAACAGATGATCACAGACAACCAATATTCTGGGATATCGTCGCTCCACCTTTTTAATCAACATTATTATTTAAAAAAAGGGCTGCAGTGCAGCCCTTTTTTTTTATCGAAATAACTGCTACTTTAGTTGTCATGTTTACAAAACCAAAAGCGTTCCGTACAATATTTCTTTTTTTTACGATTTCTTTATTTATTCCTCCTTCGTTAGCAGCTCAAAAACCAACTAATGCTGTCATTAATACGGTTAAAGAGTTACATGATTATTCAGCATACTTTTATGGTATTGACGATTTACTGGTTAATGGCCGGAAATATGTCCCAGAACACGGTAATGCAAAAGGACACCCTTACTTTCCAGAGCCTGACTGGGTAACAGGAACTCTGGTTATTAAAAAGAAAACATATAAAGATGTTGAATTTAAATATAATGTTGATCTTGATAAAATTATTTTAAGAGCAGAGGTTACAAGAGGCGGGCTTGTATATGTTTTATTAAATGATGGCTTTGTTACCTCTTTTATCATAGGGGAACATTATTTCATAAATTCATCCCAACTCCTCCAACATGATAACTCCGGTTACTTTGAGCTGGTATTCGAAGGCAAACACACACTTCTCATTAAATATCATAAGTCATTTATCAGTGAATTCTCACAAAATGCGCCCTTAGGAAGGTTCTCGGATCTTAATTCAATGAAGTATATCTATTGCGACGGAATGTTATACAGAATGCCGAATAAAAAATCACTCTTAACATATTTCAAACAATTTAGAAAAGAGATAAAAAAATATATGAAACAAGAAAAAATAAACTATAAGAAGGCGAACAATTTTGAATTACATCATTTGCTGAAGTATTGCAATGAGATATCTTCTAAATAAAATCAAGTCAAAAAAAAACATAATTGGTTCAGGACTATTGTTATTATTAGCTCTTCAATTGTTTGGCCAGTCAAAAAGTATATTAATTTCAAGAGAACTGGACAATTTACCGTGGGATTCTTTTGTTACAGAGCTGGAGAAAAATTATTC
>JAUXII010000323.1 GCA_030621075.1 Lentimicrobiaceae bacterium | reverse complement strand
AATGGTTTTTATGACATGGCCATTATTAATTAGTAATCGAATAACCATTCCCACTATTAGACAGCCTGACCAGACGATAGGGATAAACTTGAAGAATGATAAAAACCGCTTAATATAATGTGCTGCATGTGGGTCTTTATTTTTTATCCGGTGTTTTAAAGCCTATTTTTGTCCGGCTGGACTGTTTTATCTGTTGTTGCTTGGATTCTTCTACTTGCTTCAGGTATTCAAAAATTGCCAGGATTTTATCGTCATGGACTGCCAATTGATTTTTTATGATTCCAAATTCCTGTATTATGTCTTTCTGTAACAGCAACGCCTTTCTCAACATGGTAAATGTCCGCATGATAGCAATATTAACTTCTATTGCCATTTTACTATTCAAAACACTTGATAACATAGCTACACCATTCTCAGTAAAAGCAAAAGGAACAGCACCACCAAAATGTCTTTTAGAAGGTATCACATTTTGTGATACCACAGCATCTGTTTCAACATCAGTAAGTTCATACATAAAATCAATAGGAAAACGATCTTTATTCCTACGTACAGCTTGTTTTAAAGCCCTTGTTTCAACTCCATAAAATTCATCAAGGAAACAATCATATGTTCCTCCTCAGTCTCCTCTTCGTTGCAACATCTGTATATTCCCATTGAAAGCTAAAGTGCCTAAAGTATCCCCAGGCTATTTTCAACACCCAAAGTTATTCACATCAAATAGTTGATTCTTTTTTTTATATGCGAAATATGATGATTCGTATTTGCTTATTTTTGGTACCCTATCCCATGACTTAAGTCGTGGGTTGTAGTTTGCTGATTTAACTCACGACAATAGCCGTGGGTTGTAGTGTATAAACTTAAAATTTATCTCTATGCCCAGAAGAAAAGCAAAACAAAAAAAAATCTTCGTACTCGACACCTCCGTTATTCTTTACAACCATAATGCAATAAATAGTTTTGACGACAATGATGTTGGTATTCCAATCACTGTTCTGGAGGAACTTGATAATTTCAAGAAAGGTAACGAGATTAAAAATTTTGAAGCGCGGGAGTTTATCCGTATCATAGATAAACTTTCTGAAAAATCAACGTTGCGTGACTGGATTTCCCTTGGCGGGTCAAAAAAAGGCAAGGTGAAAGTTGTGATGAATGAACAAGGAAATACGGATGTCAGAGAAATTTTTGGAGATAATACTGCTGATAACCGCATCTTAGGTGCTGCCCTTGTACTTGTTGAACAGAATCCTGATAAAAAAGTGATCCTTGTGACAAAGGATATCAATTTACGTTTGAAAGCGAAAGCACTGGATATTACAGCAGAAGATTTTGAGACAGGAAAAATCAAGAATGTTGAGGAATTATATACCGGTAAAACCCTGGTCGAAAATCTTTCAAAAGAGATTATTGATACAATATACCAGGAGGGATTTATTACACCGGCTGACATTGGAATAAAAGATCCAATTCCCAATCATTATTTTATCCTTAAGAATACAAAAAATTCTGCACTTGCATTTTATAACCCTATTACCGGACACATTGAAAAGTTGGAGAAGCGACAAGCTCACCGGATAACTCCACGTAACGCCGAACAGGTTTTTGCTTTACATGCCCTTTTAAACCCTGAAGTGAAATTGGTGACACTGCAGGGAGTGGCCGGGACCGGCAAAACACTTCTTGCCTTAGCCGGAGCGTTGGATCAAAAACGAAATTTTAAGCAGATCTACCTCGCCCGCCCAATCGTTCCTTTAAGTAACAAGGATATCGGTTATCTTCCGGGAGATATTAAATCAAAATTGAATCCATATATGGAGCCACTGTGGGACAATTTGAAATTTATACAAAGCCAGTATGGTGAGAAAGATAAAGAATTCAAAAACATTACAGATGGCCTGCAGAATGATAAACTGGTAATTACCCCATTGGCTTATATTAGGGGCAGAAGTATTTCGAATATTTTCTTCATCGTTGATGAAGCACAAAACCTGACACCTCACGAGGTTAAAACGATTATTTCCCGGGCCGGTGAAAATACAAAGATCATTTTAACAGGCGATGTCTACCAAATCGACACACCCTATCTTGATTCACAGAGTAACGGATTATCTTACCTGATCGATAAAATCAGCCATCACCCGATTTATGCACATATCAGGCTTGAAAA
>JAUXII010000030.1 GCA_030621075.1 Lentimicrobiaceae bacterium | reverse complement strand
TCAGTGAGTGAAAATTCATCCACACTAAAAGTGATGACCACACCTGAGCGGGACTCCTGTTGTAGGGTAAATCCTGCTTTTCCTAAGTTGTTTTGGTATTGATAATTTTGTGCACCGGCTATACTAACCGAAAATATCAGCATACTTACCAGTAGCACTGAAAATAAAAATCCATTTTTTTTTGTTTTAACTCTTTTCATATTAGTTTAAAGTTTAAAGTTCAAAGTTCAAAGCTGAGCGAAGCGAAGTCCGCCCACTGGCGGATTCAAAGTTCATTGCCGGCTACTGGCTACCGCCTACCGCCTACAAACCCATTACCTCAATAATATCATCTTAGCCGTTTCAACCCAATCACCAGCCTGAAGCCTGAGAAAATAGATTCCGCCAGGCAAATCAGAGCCATCAAAATGTATGGAATATTCCCCTGCCGCCTGCTCTTCATCCACCAGTGTAGCGATCTCTTTGCCATGTATATTTAATACCCCTAACTTAACATATCTGATATCTGATATCAGATATCGGATATCTGATATCCCGCAGGTGGGGTTTGGAATATTTATTAAAGACCCTAAACCTGACTCATTTTCCTCTAATGAAGTTGCAGGAAGAAGTACGAAATCAAGGGTTGCGGTTTCATTAGCAACAATGGTTGTGGGAAGGCAAAGTGTTTCATAAGCGTCATGAGTGGCACATATCTCGTAATCACCGCTCATAAGGTCAAGGAAATAATACCCATCAACATCTGTGTAAGTAATACCCCCAACGGAAACCCCTTCAATAGGGAGGCCGGTAGAATTATCCGTAACCGTGCCGGTCAGCACTCCCATGTCGTCAAGATAAATAGGAGGGAAGACAATGTAATCAATCCAGCCACAGTCACTTCCATTAGCAACGGAGTAGTCTTTTGAATAAACCCAACGAAAGATATGGTTTCCCTGGCTGACCATATAACTTACCTCTTCCCAGTCACTTTCGCCCGACCATCTGTCCATCAAATTATTATCGATGTAAAATTCCAGGAAATCATAACTTGGCTCAGAAGAAACTTTCCTGAAGAAAGAGATCGATCCACCATACAAAACATCGAGGGTTAAGGATAACTCTGAAGTATGCTGGTCGTTTATGCTGCCTGATTGAGCGCAATAGATGCCTTCAAATTCATTTATATCTGTGATAAACCAGGGAGCCGATCCCCCATGTACCCAGTTATAAGAGCTAAAATCACCTGTTTCCCAATCTTCGGTAACCACACCAACGGAAAAAGAGAGTTGATAATTGTTAAGATATGTTCCATTATTAGCTGCTATATCGAGATCCATTATGAATGAGTAACCGGGAGGTGTGAGGTCACTTGCAGTAATGACAAAAATGCCTTCACCGGTTTCTCCCTGTGATAGGTCCCCGAAAATATCGGATCCCTCATCAATGGTCACAAATGTCGGGTTTATGCTGATAACACCGGTTGTGTTTTCAGCTGTAACATCACCGTTATTCCTTAATCTGATTATGACAGTAACTGTTTCCCCCGGATCAATCCTCCCATTGCCATTGCCATTGGAGTCATCAATAAAATAGTCAAACAGGGTAAGATAAACACCTGATATTTGCTCAAAGGCCTGAATGGCGTCAAGGTCAAATCCAATATTCGGACCAGAAGCACTTCCATCACCATCATCAACGATCTTTATGTATTGAGCTTCCGGAATTCCTGCATCGATAAAATCAAATTCCGTTGTTCCTTCACCTTCCCCGATCAGGGTCCAGGGGCCGTCCATCGTTTCTCCGGCAAAACAGGAAAATCCTTCAGGTGTATAGTCACCTTCGTAAACAATGAAATCATTTCCGGGGCCATCCAGCAAAGGATACTGCATATCAAGAACAATCCATCCACTTTTGCCTATGGAGTAATTTATATCATCAGGAGCACCAAAAACAGCTGGAGTATTAGCTTCATCCGAATCATTATTCCCGGGTATCTGGCAGCTTGCTATTTTATAAGCATAATGCCCAACAGTAGGTTGAAGCTCGAAATGGGCAACCGTAACAATATTTTCTACCACAACAACATTATTTATTGTCTGACTTTCATATCCATTGGCAATGACGGTAATTGTGTAGGTGCCCGGGTTTACAAATTTGTGATAATCCCCAACCTCAGGATCGTTGTAACATTGAAAATAATTATCAACGAAAATAACGGCTGTTACCGGATCGCCTGATAAGGCGTCGGTTATTATCCCTTCCAGCCCATATCCGGCGTACTCAATCATAGCTTCCATTGAAGGCACGTTACGGTTATAGTACAGCATAATCTGTGAAGGTGGGGGTTGCTTGCTGTTTGATATCTCCATCGACCAGCTTACCGATCCCATGATGCCGTAATTAGAATCTTTTGTGCTGCCATTGATAGGGTACATGCCTGAGCATCCCTGGCCGTATGTGAGGTTCGGATATCCTGATACAGAAGAATATATTGATGCCAGAAAATTAATATGATTTTTATCGGGAGCAATCTGAGGGCGGTAACTCCATGGATAAGAAATATATTCAGTTCCGCTGTGGTAAGTAGTATGAATAACAAATTGATTGTTGTACATACATTCTCTGAGGGCTTTTGATTCAACCTGGGAGCATGGGCCGCTGCTACCTCCCCAGCCGTCCCACATATAACTCCAGTCGCGGTTCAGGTCCACACCATTTGCATTGGTACGGGTCATGTTAACTCTTCCATCCGGGTTAACCATAAGAAATATCCATGTTTCGCGGTTGTCAATTAATTCGGTTATATATGAATTATTACCGTATTCCAGGCAAAGATGCCGGGCAAAACGGATCACATTTTCAGCACAACCGATCTCATCACCATGAATGCCTCCGTCAAACATAACTTCTGCCTCCGCCTCATCTACACTAACATTGTCACTGATCTTCAATGCAGCAAGTTGCCTGCCCTGAATTGACGTGCCAAAAATATATTTCTGGCATATATCCGGGAAATTTTCAACGAGGCTGTCGGCCAGGTCAATAATTTCCTGATAGGTATGATAAGCTTCCCGGTTATTCCAGAAGTCACGGTAATACTCATTCATATCTTTTTTCAGGATTTCATATTGCAGCCCTGCGAAATTTAGCTTTTCAAGTTCAGATGGAATGACATACAGGATAGCGTAATCCTGATAAACATCCCCATTGAGCTTTAATTGATTCAGAATAGTTGCTTCGGTTTGATCTCCAATGTTTACACGGATTTCCATTTCACCGGTCCTCCAGCCATTCTGGGAGTAACTGCATACAGATAGAATGATCAGAAATGAGAGTATCGTTATCTTTTTCATGGTGATTTTGATTAATCCCACGACTTAAGTCGTGGGTTTGCGGCGGCAAAATTATATATAATCTTTGATTTTAAATCGGAAACAACCAGTATAAATTTATTATTAATAACTGAAAGGGATCAGGTTAGCTGATTCAGGGCAAATGCATAAGCTCCTATGGATACAGCCTTATTGGTTCCCAATTGTGAAATACCGACCCCAATCCGTTTCATGACATCATATTTGATGGTTTTATGGCTGAATGGGATTGTAATTTCCTTAAGATTGCCTGTTAAGAACATTTCCAGCTCTTGTTCATCTTCCAGGTTAAAAGCCCGGAGCTCCATGCGGTCTAATGGACTGTTATTGGCAGTGCTAAATTGATGATTCATTTCATCAACCAACTTTTCGAGAAAAAGGGGATAAGCTCCCGACAGCCCTCCGCCAATAACTACGAGGCCGTCGAGAAGCGTAATGGCATTGGCAAAAGAATCGCCGGCTACGATTGCCAGCTCTTTAAAAGCGTTAAGTGCAGCTTTTTGGTCACCATTTTTTTGTTCCATGCCTATCTTAAAGATATCTTTTGGCGTTAGATGAAGAGATTCTGTTCCCGATTCACGGGCATAAACCCGTTGAATTCCTCTAATGCTGACGCTTTCCTCGACGCTGTACTCCGGATATAATTTATTTCTCATCCTGTTGATCTCTCCCTGGGCAGAGTTATCGCCTGCAAAAAGGGCTCCTTTTGACACAATTCCTCCACCAAAACCGGTACCCAAAGTGGCTCCGAAAAGGTTTCGGAATTGTTTAGGGCTTCCTCTATCACCAAGTAAAGCATTGATTCGTGGTAATAATCCGGCAATTGCTTCTCCATATGCAAACAGATCACCATCGTTATTAATGAAAACGGGAATATTGAACTGTTTATTAAGCATAGGACCAAGGGCAACACCTCCTTGGAATAATGGCAGGTTTTCAAGGTCACCGATTATGCCTGCTTCATATTCCGCCGGGCCTGGGAAAGCAAAACTAATGGCAACAGGAGGTTGTTTCAACAGGCTTTTCACTTCCCTGAACCCATCGATCATCATTGTCATCACTTTTTCAAGGGTTTCATGCTTCGCCGGCAAGACAATAGGTTGTAGAATCACTTCTCCGCCTTGTACAGCATTAAACACAAAGTTTGTGCCTCCTGCATCGAGCGTTAAAACGACTCGCTTATCGCTATAAATGTTCATTTTTTATTTTTTATTTTAAGTATTTTGATTTACAGTTTCTCGGGACTGCCGACTGCCGATCCGCCAGAGGCGGACGTCGCTTCGCTCCGCTGCTGACTTCTTAATGCGCATCAAGCCAATTCTCACCGGTATTAATATCAACCTCAATCGGGACTTTCATGGTGATAGCATTTTTCATTTCATTTTCAATGATTGGTCTAATAATATCGAGTTCATCCCGGTGTGCATCAAAAACCAATTCATCATGCACCTGAAGTATCATTTTTGTTTTTAATTTTTGTTTTTCAAATTCATTAAAAATATTGATCATGGCAATTTTAATCATATCAGCTGCTGATCCCTGAATAGGCGCATTGATGGCGTTTCGTTCGGAGAACCCTCTCACAGTTGCATTTCCTGAATTAATTTCCCGAATATATCTTCTTCTGCCCATCATAGTTTCAACAAACCCGTTTTCCCTGGCAAAAGCTATTGTTTTATCCATATAATCCTGGATGCCCTGATATTTGTAAAGATATTGATTGATAATCTCAGCAGCTTCTTTTCTGGAAATATTAAGGCGCTCAGAGAGTCCAAAAGCTGAAATTCCGTAAATAATACCAAAGTTAACAGTTTTGGCATTGCGACGCATCTCTTTGCTCACAACATTTATATCAACCCCGTAAACCTTTGCAGCTGTTGCTGTATGAATGTCAATTTTATTAATAAAAGCTTCCAGCATGGCTTCATCACCACTCATCTCAGCAATAATTCGCAACTCAATTTGCGAATAATCAGCCGCCAGCAGAATGTAATCGTAGCTGCGTGGAACAAAAGCTTTACGAATTTCCCTGCCTCTCGCCGTGCGAATGGGAATGTTTTGAAGATTGGGTTTATTGGAACTCAACCTGCCTGTTGCAGTAACTGCCTGATTATAAGACGTATGTATTCTTCCTGTTCGTGGGTTGACAAGCGCTGGAAGAGCATCCACATAAGTAGACTTTAGTTTGGTAAGCGAGCGATAATCAAGAATATTTCTGATAATTGGATGCCTGTTTATAAGCTTGAGAAGCACATCTTCACCCGTGGAGTATTGTTTGGTCCGTGTCAGTTTTGGTTTGTTGGTAATTTTTAACCTTTCAAACAGGATCTCCCCAAGTTGCTTTGGTGACGAAATATTAAATGTAGTGCCGGCCTGGCTCTGTATGTTTATTATCAGATGCTGGATCTCTTTTTCAAGTTGGATGGAGAAATCGTTTAGAATCCTGGTATCGAGATTAATGCCTTCAGCCTCCATAGATGCGAGGACGGGAACCAGCGGGACTTCAATTTCATTAAAAAGGCCCATTGTTTTTGTCTCTTCCAGTAAAGGTTTAAAAACCTGTTTCAGCTGAAATGTTACATCAGCATCCTCTGCAGCATATTCTTTGATTACATCCGTATCAACAAGGCGGATACTTAACTGATCCTTTCCTTTTTTTCCTATTAATGCTTCAATGGGGACCGGTTTATAGTTGAGGTACGATTCGGCCAGTATATCCATGTTATGGCGCATATCAGGTTGAAGCAGGTAATGAGCCAGCATGGTGTCAAATAGTTTCCCTTTCACTTCAATATCATACCATTTAAGGATTGAAATATCGAACTTCAGGTTTTGACCGATTTTTTCAATACCGGGATTCTCGAAAACCGGTTTGAATTCTGTAATGATTTGCAGGGTTTCGTTATAATTATCAGGAAGTTGAACATAATAAGCCTCATGCGGTTTGAATGAAAATGAGACACCCACAAGTTCCGAGTTATTGGCATCCAACCCTGTTGTTTCTGTGTCAAAGCAAAAAGAGGGTTGTTCTGCCAGCGCCCTTATCAATGCTTCGCGTTTTTCTTTTGTGTTGATTAGATGATACGTATGATCAGTGGTTTGAATAGTGGCTTTATTTACCTCTTCTTCAGACAGATCTCCCGATTCATGTGCACCGGTAAAAAGAACCTTTTGTAATTCTTCGGATGATCCGGTGTCACTTTGTTTCAAAGAGAGATCAGTAAAAAGTCTTTTGGCAAACACCCTGAATTCCAATTCGTTAAAGAGTTTTTTTAATTCGGGAATATCAGGATCTGTTACAGAGAGTTTTCCTTCGTCAAAATTAACCGGAACATCAAGGATGATGGTTGCCAACTGTTTCGACAGCAGGGCCTGATCACCATACGTTTCAACATTTTCTTTCAACCTCCCCTTTAATTTACCGGTATTTTGCAGCAGATTATCGATGGTGTCAAATTCACCGATAAGTTTTTTAGCTGTTTTCTCACCAACACCCGGAACACCGGGAATATTGTCCGAGGCATCTCCCCACAAACCAAGAATATCAGTTACCTGTATGGGGCGATTGATGTTGAATTTTTCACAAACTTCTTTTACGCCAAGCACCTCAGCCTTGTTTCCCATCCTGGCAGGTTTGTAGATGAATGTATTGTTAGAAACCAGCTGAGCGAAATCCTTATCCGGAGTCATCATATACGTGGTGAATCCCTCTTTTTCGGCTTGTTTTGCTACTGTTCCGATAATGTCGTCTGCTTCATAGCCCTCCACGGCTAAAACAGGTATGTTGAATGCTTTTATCAGCCGTTTGATGTAGGGGAGGGCAGTGGCGATATCTTCGGGCATCTCTTCACGATTGGCTTTGTATTCTTTATATACTTCGTGCCGTAGAGTGGGTTTTCTCGAATCGAAAGCCACAGCAATATGTGTTGGGTTTTCATTTTTTAGGATATCGTACAAGCTATTGGTAAAGCCAATAATGGCAGATGTATTGAGGCCGTACGATGTCATTCGTGGGTTTTTACTTAGTGCAAAATAGGCCCGGTAGATAAGAGCCATGGCATCGAGAAGAAAGAGTTTTTTTTCCTGGGGCATGATGGATTTTATTTCCCGCAAAGGTAATAAAAACAGGGTTAGGTGAAAAGGTAGGTGAAAAATTCAAATTCAATACTCATGCTGATGCCATCAGTGCTATTGCCGATGGCTACCGTGCTGTGAAAGGCATCGAAATGTTTTTGTTTGGGAAGTAACAAAAACCAAAGTTATTCACATCAAATAGATGATTCTTTTTTTTATATGCGAAATATGATGATTCGTATTT
>JAUXII010000198.1 GCA_030621075.1 Lentimicrobiaceae bacterium | reverse complement strand
ATTGCAAGAAAATCTAGGTCGGATCATGTTTGATGGGCTTCATAATCAAATAATACCTGTGCACCTTTATTCATTAATGCCACGTCGAGGTTACCATAGCAATACCAGGCAAAAAAATTCAGAAAAGGGTCTTTTACCCTCAATACCTGATACTGGTAAGTACGCGACAGCGCACTAAATCGCGCATGTGCATCAGCCACAACAGGTAAAATATCATACACTACAATATCATCGGCAAAAAACCTATTTAGTTTATTAATCAGATTTTCACGCTCTCCCCTATCGAGTTTGTTATAATCAAAATGGGCATAAAATTGCCTGGCATGAACACCTGTATCGGTCCTCCCGGCACCCATAACCTCTGTTTCATTTCCCAGAATCAATGACAAAGCCTTTTCAAGGGCCTGCTGAACAGTAACAGCATTATCCTGGACCTGCCATCCATGGTATCCTGACCCGTTAAAAGCAAATTTTATAAAATAACGCTGCTTCAAAGTAATTCGTTTTCCTGCAAAATTAGTAAAAGTGCTAATATTTTCAAGTTATTGTTATTTACTTAACAAATAATTTTATAATATTGTCATCAGGATAAATGAAAACCGATCAACAGCATAGGAACCAAATTATTTTCAATCCACTTGGAGTCATACACAGTGATTTCAAGTCGCGGTTTGATCATGTGGAGATGAAAAAGCACGAAAGCACTATTGAAGTATTTCCTGAATATATTGAAGCACTTTACCGGTTAGATGAATCAGAATTCATTGAGATCTATTATTTTTTTCACCTTTCAACGAATTATGATTTGATCAGCAGGACTTATTCAGGTGAAACCAGGGGAATATTTTCAAGCCGGGCCCCCCGACGCCCAAATCGCCTTGCCCACACAACAGTCAAACTTATCAGCGTAGAAGGTAATAAATTGATTGTTAATGGTTTAGATGCCGTAGACGAATCGCCTCTTATTGATATTAAAGCATGCGATACTTCCATTTTCGAAAATGACCTGAATGCAGTCAGGCGTAACAAGCAACGCATAAACCCCAGAAACGAAATCATCAAACATGTAAAAGCAGACGAAATTGAAGATTTACTGTTGAAAGCCGGACAGATCCACGGGCATTTTTGCCCCGGCCTCGCAATGGGCGTTATGGCAGCTGCGTACGCTATGAAAGCACTGGGTGTTAATTCCGATGGGATGGAAGATGTCCTGGCAATTACAGAAACGAATAACTGCTTTTCTGATGGAATACAATTTGTAACCGGATGTACATTCGGGAACAACGCCCTTATCTTTCAGGATTTAGGAAAAACAGCTTTTTCATTGGTGAGAAGAAATGGAGAAGGGTTGCGAATTTCCGTAAAAGAAGATACAAAAGAGGTGATCAATCGCCTGGTACAATCCGAATTTCATACTGTTTTTGAAGAAGTTGTTAAAAATCAAAACAGAAACAAAGAAAAACACGACCAGTTTAAGCGTTCCGGAAAGGAAAAAGCTTTTGCAATGCTTAATCTTGATATCAGGAAGCTTTTCCTTATTGAGGATGTAAAAACAATTATCCCTGATTATGCACCTTCGTACGAAAGTATTATTTGTGATCGCTGTGGGGAGCCTGTTATGGCAACCAGGATTATCAACATAGATCAAAAAAGCTTCTGTCTTGCTTGTGCGGATGCAGGCTTCTATCAACTGGACGGTAATGGCATCAGGGAAGTAAAACAACCAAACACTGACCAAAAATGACAACAGAAATTGCGATACTGATATTTTCAGCCATAACAATTGGATTTTTTCATACAATTTTAGGGCCTGATCATTACCTTCCGTTTATTGTGATGGCAAAAGCCCGTAACTGGTCGATGGTAAAAACATCATGGATTACGGTTTTATGTGGCGTTGGCCATGTTGGCAGTTCTATTTTACTGGGCTCGATCGGATTGGCCTTTGGAGTAGGTATCTCCAAACTGGCAGGACTGGAATCATTCAGGGGAAACCTGGCAGGATGGGCTTTTGTTATTTTCGGCCTTGGTTATTCCATTTGGGCATTCTGGAGGATGAAAAAAAACAAGCCTCATTCACATGTACATGTTCATATTGACGGAACGATACATAATCATGATCATAAACATAAGGGGGAACATTTACATGGGCATAAAAAAAGCCTCACTCCCTGGATCCTGTTCCTGATCTTTGTATTGGGGCCATGCGAACCTTTTATTCCCCTTCTTATGTATCCGGCTGCTAAAAGCAGCTTAACGGGAATGATTGCGGTTACCATCACTTTTTCATTTGTTACTATTGCCACTATGCTTGGGGTGGTGTTATTGACTTCATATGGCATCAGCTTTACACGGCTGGGAAAAATGGAAAAATATACCCACGTGATAGCAGGTTTAACAATATTAATTAGTGGGGTTGGAATACAATTTCTTGGATTGTAGCTCAACACAGCAACTCAGGAAAACACCACTTTGAGGAGAATAAGATGAGAAAAATCGACACAACAAAATTATCTAATGACGAATGCTGGGGCATCCAAATAAACGGAACCCTTCATTGTCAAAATTGCAAATGGACAGGCCTCAGTGCCTGTGTCGGGAAAAATATTATTCTCACCGGCCGCAATTCAAAAGGATACCTCATTAGCGAGACTGGCCTTGTTGAGGATGATTGCATTTCTCCGGGAGGAGGAGCGGGATAAATGACATGGGAATCGGGAGACGGGAATCGGGAGACGGGAATCAGAAAACTGTAGCCGGTAGCCGGTAGCCGGTAGCCAGGTGGGGTCGTGTTATTTTATGATTTGATGTAATCATATTTTTTTATATTTTTACAATATGAAAATATCCCTATCTTATAAACATATAATCCGCCTTTTTCTCATCTTATTTTTTAGTGCTGCGATACTTCAACTATCATCACAGAACAGATGGGAGGTTGAGAATGAAAATGATGACGGTCCCGGTTCACTCCGGTATTTGATCCAGCAGGCCAATGAAGGCGATACCATCACGTTTAATGATTTAGTAGATTCTGTTAGGTTGACATCCGGAGAACTTTTGATTGATAAATCATTAAATATTATTGGCAACCAGCAAAAAGTCTGTATCATCCGAGATGAAAATCTCACCTCTTCCTATTTCAGGATATTTCATATTTCTTCTTCCGAAGGAAATAATATAGTCTTTCTAAGCAATTTACAAATATTATACGGTCATACCCCTGACGGAGATACTATTGATCCTGGTGCAGGTATTTATATTGAAAGTGACAGTGTAATAATTAAGAAATGCCTGATTGGAAATAATCATACAGGGGATCAGGAGGTAGGATACCCTCTCCCATATAATGAACCCTGTAGCAGGAGCGGTGAGGGTGGAGGAATTTATAATAAGGGAAAAGTATGTCTGTTTGATTGTGAAATAACAGAAAATAAGGCAGGGAAAGGTAGAGTAGGGTGTGATAATGAAATCGGCGATTGGTACCCTTGCCCCGGAGGTAATGGGGGAGGCTTGTTTAATGAAGGTTATGCTTATGTGGAAAATTGTTTAATCAAAAACAATCTCGCAGGAAAAGGAG
>JAUXII010000191.1 GCA_030621075.1 Lentimicrobiaceae bacterium | reverse complement strand
AAAAGAAAATCAGATAAATGATATCAAAAAAAATATAGAGCTTGAAGATAATATTGAAGAAAGGGAAAAAATGTGGGGAGTTGTTGATAAGTTAGAGAAAGAAAGTTATGAAAAAAGTCAGGAAATATCAGATGAGATACTTCCCGAAGCTTTTGCAGTAATGAAGGAAACAGCAAAACGGTTTAAAGAAAATGAGAATGTTGAAGTTACAGCAACAGAGATGGATCGTGAATTAGCTGCAGAAAGAGAAAATATAAAAATTGTCGGAGATAAGGCTGTATATAAAAACTCATGGGTTGCGGGCGGAAGTATAATTACATGGGATATGGTGCATTATGATGTGCAGCTTGTCGGCGGAATAGTGCTTCACCAAGGGAAAGTAGCTGAGATGGCAACAGGTGAAGGTAAAACATTGGTAGCTACTTTGCCGGTTTACCTGAATGCTTTACCCGGTAAAGGTGTTCACATGGTTACTGTTAACGATTACCTTGCCAAACGTGACTCTGAGTGGATGGGTGTTTTATATGAGTTTCACGGATTAAAGGTTGATTGCATTGACAAACACGACCCCAATTCCGAATCAAGAAGAAATGCTTATTTAGCCGATATTACATTTGGAACTAACAATGAATTTGGTTTTGATTACCTGCGTGATAATATGACCGGAAATCCTGATGAACTCGTTCAGCGTCCGCATAATTTTGTTATTGTTGATGAGGTTGACTCTGTTTTAATTGATGATGCACGTACCCCGCTGATCATTTCAGGTCCTACACCCAAAGGTGATAAACAGGAATTTGACGAGTTAAAACCCACAATTTCTAAATTATATAATGCTCAGAGATCTCTTGTAACAAAAATTCTTGCAGATTCAAAAAAATTATTAAGTGATACTTCCAACCCTGAAAATGAGAAAAAAGGAGGTGAATACTTATTCAGAGCTTTTCGTGGATTGCCTAAATACAAGCCTCTTATTAAGTTCCTAAGTGAGCCGGGCATGAGAGCCCTCATGCAAAAAACCGAGAACTTTTATCTTCAGGAACAAGAGAAACACATGCATATAATTAATGATGAGCTTTTTTTTGTTATTGATGAAAAAAGCAATACCATTGACCTTATGGATAAGGGAATTGATTTGATGACCGAATCATACCAGGAACCTGACTTTTATATTTTACCGGATATTGGCTCTGAAATAGCTGACCTTGAAAAATCCGGACTACCTGAAGATAAAATCCTTACTAAAAAGAATGAATTATTGCGTGATTATTCCATAAAATCCGAAAGGGTGCATACAGTAAATCAATTGCTTAAAGCATATTCTTTGTTTGAAATTGATGTTGAATATGTGATTATTGAGAATAAAATTAAGATAGTTGATGAACAAACAGGGAGAATCATGGAGGGCAGGCGGTATTCTGATGGCTTACATCAGGCAATTGAAGCAAAGGAAAATGTTAAGGTTGAAGCTGCAACACAAACTTATGCCACAATCACTCTGCAGAATTATTTCAGGATGTACAAAAAATTATCGGGTATGACCGGTACTGCTGAAACCGAAGCTGGTGAATTGTGGGATATCTATAAACTGGATGTGGTTGTAATTCCTGCAAATAAGCCCATTATTCGTGACGACAGACAGGACCTTGTTTATAAAACCAAAAGAGAAAAATTTAATGCTGTAATTGATGAAATAACAGAGTTAATAAGACAGAAAAGACCTGTACTTGTTGGTACAACTTCAGTTGAAACTTCTGAATTACTGAGCAGAATGCTCAAGCGAAGAAATATCGGGCATAATGTCCTGAATGCCAAGCTGCATCAGAAAGAAGCCGATATTGTAGCCGAAGCCGGAAAAGCAGGAACAGTTACAATTGCGACTAACATGGCTGGCAGGGGAACGGATATTAAATTAGGGACCGGTGTTGTTGATGCAGGCGGCTTGGCAATTATTGGTACTGAACGACATGATTCAAGGCGGGTTGACAGGCAGTTGAGAGGACGTTCAGGCCGTCAGGGTGACCCCGGTAGCTCTCAGTTTTTTGTATCGCTTGATGATGACCTGATGCGTATGTTCGGATCAGGCAGAATTGCAAATATTATGGACCGGCTCGGATTAAAGGAAGGTGAAGTGATTCAGCATTCAATGATAACTAAATCAATTGAAAGGGCGCAAAGAAAGGTGGAAGAAAACAACTTTGGAATCCGAAAACGTCTTCTTGAATATGATGATGTAATGAATAGCCAAAGGGAAGTGATTTATAAAAAAAGAAGACATGCATTATTTGGCGAAAGACTTGCTGTTGATATTTCAAATATGATGTTTGATGTTTGCGAACAAATTGTTCTGGATTATCAGGAGCAGAGCGACTTTGAAGGCTTTAAACTTGAATTGCTGAAAACCCTTGCTATTGAATCGCCATATAATGAAAAGGAATTTTTCTCTATAAAAGCCGATGAAATTACTGAAAAATTATTCCATAATGTTTATAAAAATTACAGAGAAAAATCTGATTTGATAGCAAAAAAATCCTATCCTGTTATCAAAGATGTTTATGAAAGAAACACTCAGTATGAAAATATTGCCATCCCGTTTACTGACGGCTCAAAAACCATGCAGGTTATTGCAAATCTGAAAAAATCTTATGAATCCCAGGGAAAAGATGTAAATCTTGCAATTGAAAAAGGTATTACTCTTGGAATGATTGATGATGCATGGAAAGAGCATCTGCGTGAGATGGATGACCTGAAGCAATCGGTTCAGAATGCTGCTTATGAACAAAAAGATCCGCTTTTAATATATAAATTTGAATCATTTGAATTATTTAAAAATATGGTGCAAAAAATTAATAAGGATATTGATTCGTTCTTAATTAAAGGTGATATACCAATACAAGACCCTCGCGAGATTCAGGAAGCACAGGCACCACGCGGACTGGATATGAGCAAAATGAAAGAAGAACGAACCGATATGCTTTCGCAGGCATATAGCGATACTCAAGGACCCCGTAAAACCGAACCGATTAAAGTGGATAAAAAAATCGGACGAAATGATAAAATTAAAGTAAGGTATAACGATGGGAGGGAAGTTGTGAAAAAATATAAGCTTGTTGAGCACGAAATTAAAAGAGGTGCTTGCCAGATGGTGAATTGATAATTATGCTGTTATACTGAAAACCTGTAAATTTAATAAAATAATATTCTGGATCTGTTGCGAGTTACGGGTTACGAGTTGCGGGTTATAAAAAAATAATATGAAAAATTATAAGGATCTCGACATTTATAAAATAGCTTATAATTTAGCAATAGAGGTTCACAAAATGACAATGCAATTGCCAAATGTCATTACTTATTTAAAAAATCATTACTTTAGTGGTTTAAAAAATATGAGACCAAAAACATACATATCCGTAAGCATCTTATTTCTTTTGATTTTATTATTTGCTGATTGTAAAAAGCATGATCCTGTTGAAGAAGATTTTCCGATTTATTCAACTTTTGAAGATATTATAAATCCACCGGGTGTTTTTGAGGTTATATATAATTTACGAACTTATGGCGATGTTATAGTTAAAATAAAATTTGACACAAATGCAGTCTGGTATATTGAAAAAGTTAATGCTTTAAGTGCATTATTATGGATTGAACGCAAATACACCGATTCAATAGCTCAATTTATTATTAACAGTGATACTATTATTGGACTTGAGGGAAA
>JAUXII010000180.1 GCA_030621075.1 Lentimicrobiaceae bacterium | reverse complement strand
TGGTGAAGGACGGCATTCAAACCTACTCAAAGAAGGGGAATCAATTGGCTTTGGAAACTATTCTATTTGTTTCAACTGCACTGACACCTCAAATAACTCAATTAATATCACATTAAAAGATGGGGAATTATTTTTCACCTCCCCTATCCCGGTTAATGTTATGCATATGGAAAGTAGCATAACAGATAGCCTTGAGGTAAAAACAGAGCATACTCTAAGTACCAGGGCGTTGTATTCTCTTGATAGAAACAGTTTTGTGATCCGGTCATTTATTGAGAAGGGACAGATTCAGTATGTTTCAGCTCCTGCCGGTTCGGATCATAATTTGCACGATGCAGTTGTGTTAAAAATAACCTATGAAGGGAAAGAGGAAGAGGTGGTCTTATTTGGAGGAAAAGGTTATTTAGGAAAAAAAACCACGACCAGAATAAATGGCATTGATTTCACCATTTCTTATGGAGCTAAAATAGAGAATTTGCCTTTCTATTTAACACTGCGTGATTTTCAGTTAGAAAGATATCCGGGTTCACAAAGCCCTTCTTCATTTGCCAGTGAAGTTACACTGATCGATCCCCGCTATGATATTAATGAGCCAAGGCGAATCTATATGAACAATGTTTTGAATTACAGCGGGTACCGTTTTTTCCAATCATCATACGATCAAGACGAGAAAGGGACCGTACTTTCGGTTAACCATGACCAACTTGGAACAATGGTAACTTATTTTGGCTATTTTCTGATGTCCTTAGGCATGCTGTTAAACTTTTTTGGCAAAAAGAGTCGATTTAAATTTCTGATGAAATCTTCTGCTAAGATCAGGGAAGAAGTAAAAAAGGCTTTTAGTGTAATTGTCATAATAACACTCACCTTTTCAGCTGCCTGGGGGGCAGGAGATGAAGGTGATAGCAATAGGGGTATCATCGATAGAGACCATGCCCGAAGCTTTGGGGAATTACTTGTGCAGGATAATGACGGAAGAATTGAACCAATGAATACCCTTACTTCAGAAGTCTTAAGAAAAATTGCACGTAAAGACAAACTAAACGGACTATCCGCAGATCAGATTATTTTAGGTATGGTGTCAGATCCCGGATACTGGCAAACCGTACGCATGATTAAAGTAAGTGACCCGTCTTTAAAAGATTTGCTTGGATTAAAAGGGAAATATGCTTCTTTTAATGATTTTCTTGACCTTAATTATGGAGCTTATAAGATTGGCGATTATGTGGATGCTTCATATAAAAAGAAACCGGCTCACAGGACAGGTTTTGAGAAAGATGTGCTAAAAGTGGATGAAAGGGTCAATATTTGTAATATGATATATACCGGGTCGCTATTTAGAATTTTCCCAAAGCCGGGTGATGACAACAATAAATGGCATGCTGCTGAAGATGCAAAAATATTCGATACTGCCGATATTATTTTTATCAGACACATACTCCCCTTATATTATAGCTCAATAAACAAGGCCATAGCCTCCGGCAATTGGGAAGAAGCCGAAGAGAATCTTGATTATATAAAGAGTTATCAAGAAAAATACGGAGAACAGATATTCCCTAATCAAAAGAAAGTAAAATTGGAGATTCTGTATAATAACATCAATTTATTCAAGAAATTATTTTCACTCTATAGCCTTGCCGGCTTTATACTTCTTATGATTCTGTTAATAACAACCATACGCAGATCGTCGGGTTTCAAGGTTATAATTCTCATACTTATTTTTCTACTTGGTGCTGCCTTTGCCTTACATACAGCAGGCTTGGCTGCACGATGGTATATCTCAGGGCATGCGCCATGGAGCAATGGTTATGAAACTATGATTTACATTGCCTGGGCAACCATGGCTTCCGGTTTAATTTTTATGAAGCGCTCACGTATCACTCTTGCTGTTACATCAGTCCTGGCCTCCCTCACCCTGATGGTTGCCAATATGAGCTGGATGGATCCGGAAATCACCACCCTTGTTCCTGTCTTAAAATCTTATTGGTTGATAATTCATGTTGCGGTAATCACGGCCAGTTACAGTTTTCTGGCCATCGGAATGATCCTGGGCTTCATGGTATTAGTAATATTAAGTTTTGCCAACGAAAAGAATTATAGAAAGATAAAATTGACGATTGAGGAATTGACCAACATCAATGAAATGAACCTCACAATTGGAGTAGTCCTTCTCACTATAGGAACATTCCTTGGAGCTGTATGGGCAAACGAGTCATGGGGCCGATATTGGGGCTGGGACCCAAAGGAAACCTGGGCTCTTGTTTCCATCCTGGTTTACTCTTTTGTGATACATATGAGAATGGTTCCGGGACTTAGGGGGAGTTTTGCACTTAATTTCGCAGCCCTGATCAGTTTCAGCGCCATATTAATGACTTACTTTGGCGTAAATTATTACCTCAGCGGTTTACACTCCTACGCCAGTGGCGACCCCGTACCTGTTCCTTCTTTTGTATATTATACTATTGCAATTGTAGCTTTTGTTTCAATTTTTGCTTTCCTGAAAGAGCGTAAATTTTCAAAGCTAACAAGCTAGCTATATTTTCGGAAAAATGTCGTTACTTATCAGTTATGGCTTCAAGGCTAAATAATATTTAGCCATTTGGTTCTATCATAATAATTTATCTAATCCTTTTACCGTATAAGTTAATGCTTTCCCGGCACATGTATCAACACACAAACCACAACGGGTACAGTCTATGCCGGTATAGTGAATTTCCTGTGTTGCCTTCCCTCTTTGCACAAACCAGAGAACGTGTGGGACAAGACAAACGGTTTGGCAATCTCTGCAAAATCCGCATTTATCAAGTTCAAACTTTATGGTGACAGGGGCAACCGTTCCAATCATCCCCATGGTAGTTCCCAATGGACAAACATATCTGCACCAGAAGCGCTTACTGTAAACAATCTCAAAAATTACTAACCCCAATATCCACAATAAAAGCAATCCTGGGCCGTAAATCATAGCTCTTGATATAATACCAACCGGGTTGATATCTTCAAAAACAAGATTCTTGGTAAGAAAAGCCAGGGCAATAAAGCCAACCCAAAAAACATAGCGCACAGAACGATTAAATGTATGTTCTTTTATTTTCTTCTTTTCCACCAGGAAATTATGCAATTTCTCAGCCAACTCAGCTATAAAATGGTACGGACATACCCACGAACAATAGGTCCTTCCTCCCATCATCGCATAAATTAAAATAATGGTGATAAAGCCAATCCAAAAATTCATGGTGAGATGAATAATATATCCTGTTGTTGATGAGATAGCCAACATCTGTAATGCATTATATGGGTCCATCAGGTAAAATCCAATCAACCGCGAGCCACTCAACGAACCTTCTAAAACAGACAGATCTAATAAAAATGAAAGAACAAACAAAACATTAATGAATATTAGTACAGTCCACCTGATATTTCTCCATTTATGAGTACCTTTTTGTGACTTACACCACTCCTTGTAATCCATCCCCAGTTTTGAATGGGGCATCTCTTCCATTGGTTTAGGAGTTAGAGGGGTTTTATTTTTACTACTATTAAACATGCTATATTTGATTTACGGGTTCAACAATAATACTGGGTTGTTCTGTCGGACATACCATTACGCACACACCGCAACCTGTACATCCGTTTAAAATTTTGGGTTTATATGTTGGATTTCCGTTATTATCGTAACTCTCCTCCATCATAATAGCTTTACACCCAATAGGACATTCAGTAACACACAAGTTGCATATTTCCCTATCGAATTCCTTTTCTCTCAGGAGTGAAGCCTTTGTTTCTACGTGTGTTGAAGAACTATGACCACCTCCTAAGCCTGTTCCTCTTCCTGTTCCTGTTCCTCTTCCTGTTCCTCTTCCTCTTCCTATTCCTCTTCCTCTTCCCTTGCCACGCCCCC
>JAUXII010000033.1 GCA_030621075.1 Lentimicrobiaceae bacterium | reverse complement strand
AATATAGATACTTTTTTTCTGGTAGGCTTTATTAAGGGTTTTTCGGGGTGTGAGGATAGTGTGGTTCATATTTTATTTATGCTAAATCCGGTATGAAATTAGCAAAATTAATGATTAATGGCTGATATTAATTCGCATTTTGCTATTCCTTGCTCGCTTTTCTATTGATGAAGTAGCATACAGTGCGGCTTCATTCTGTACAATGGACAATGGAACAGAGGTTATGGTAAACTGATTCATCAGGCAAAAGTAATGCACGAATGCCAAACACGGGATTTTTATACCGCATGTGTTAGCATTATCGCACAATAGCTATCCGCTTACTGATATATTGATCATCATGCCTGATCGATACAAGGTATATTCCTTCGGGCAGGGTTGTTAGGTTTAAGTCATAAATAAATGATTGTTGGTCAACCCTGATATCTTCATTTATTAGCACATTCCCCAGCAAATTAAGAACCCTGACGTTTACATCTCTAACCTGATCAAGTTTAATCTGAAACTGCCCGTTTGAAGGGTTCGGGTAGATATTAATAGTTGCTAATTCATTTCCCCAAATTCCGCTTGAACATTCGGCAAAATTACACCCTGCCTCCAGAACAGGAGCATTGATATCTTCAACACTTTCAATTGGAAGGATATGCTGTTCGATGATTTCACGATTTGGCGCTATTAAAATAACCGTTGGGTATGATTGTATCTTATAATTTTGGGCAATTTTCGTTCCCCCTCCCTGAATACCACTGATGGTTGGAAACTCCACACCATAGGTTTCGTCATATTCTACGCAATCTTCAGTGGTGTCGCCGTCATCAACTGACATATAAAAGACATCATGCTCATTGCATCCAAAATCGCGGTACGACTGGTTTATTAAGGGTGAAACCGCCTGACAAGGTATGCAATCAACAAAGAAGAAATCAATTACAACATATTGCCCGCTGTCGAGAATATCAAAAAGATGGATCATGTTTCCATTAAGATCGGGTTTTGAAAAATCAACCGCCTCGGTTAATGGGGTTTGTGCGTGGATAGCACTGGTTAATAAAAGGGTCATTGTTGCGAGTAAAATTCTTTTTTTCATAGCAAATTTTTTCCTTTCTCTGTTATGTGAATAAAAAATGATTTTTTAACAACTATATTTTCTTTTTCATAAATATCCAATAACAACCGGCATATTTTTTTTGTTCCGTTAATGAGCAAGCGGAATTCTTTTTCATTAATACCCTGCTCTTTGTTTTCTAATTCATGAAGTAGTGTTTTTCTGCATTTATCAACAATAGACGAATGAATATAGTCATTATTATGGGAATATACCTTGTTGGTTTTGGCCAGAAAGGTTAATAGCATCTTTAGGCGGTCTTTCGTTATCTTGTTTGATTGGGCCGATGATTCTATTTCGGCCATGACGGGTTTCTGCATTTGGTAATTTTTTAATTCCCCTTCTAACCAACTAAGTTGTTTTAGGGTTTTTGGGTCGGGTTTAACCGAATGGCCCATTAACCTCCAGGTACTTTCAGTTCGCTCAATCACTTTGTCTTTATTCATTCTTTGTAACAACCCTTTTAAATATCGTTTCCCTGTATTATCGGAAGAATACCCCATCTTTCCCGCAAATTCATTAACATCGAATCCTTTTTCCAGCAAGGGATTTTTTTGATGCCATTGTGTCAAATAGTCTATGATTTTATCATAATTTTCTTTGTCAGTTTGGGCATAAATAAAAATATACTTTCCATCAATATAATATAGTTGAACGCCGTTACCTCTATTTTCCTTAAATTCACGGATTATTTCTTTTTCATCAGCATTAATTTTTTTTGCCAGATCATCAGACAAAAGCGGTTTCATTTTTCTTTTTAGTTCGTTTTTTGCCATCTCAAAAAGAGAAAGGCTGTATAATGTCGCTGTAATAACCTCATTCAGGCTCTCAATAAGTTTGGGAGTCCTTCTTTTATGATGAAGTGGAGAAGTATCAAAAATGACACCCCCTCCTAAAGTCAGGTCATTTGATGTATTTCTAATAATGAATTTATCTTTTTTTTGTAGAATGGCGGGTTTGTCAAGATGTATTTGTACAATAGCTTTGTTTTTGGGTTTTAAATCTCTTTTGTCAAGAAGATGAATTTTAGCCATGCATTCAATGGTTCCCGAGTGAAAAATAACAGTTGACCACATTCCCAGTTGAGCAGAAATATCGAATAAAGATAATAGAGCATCGACAACCCTGGTTTCGTTAATATGTATGTCAGACAATACCATCCCCCGTTTAAAATCATCGATTTTAAGCCCGTATAAATTTATCGCAGCCCTGTCGCCACAAAAGATTTTTTTGACTTGTTCGCCATGTCGTTCAATACTTTTTATTTTCGTTTTTTTCCTGGTTCCGGGGAGTAAGAATAACTCCTGCCCTGTTTCTGCTTCGCCATTCATTACCGACCCGGTAACAACATATCCAATCCCTGTGATGTTAAAAATTCTGTCGATATACATTCTGAAGAAATCTCCTTTTTCTTTTTCAGGAATTTCAGGAATAATAGAAGTGATATGTTCAATTAATTCGCCCAACCCCTGACCGGTTACCGCGGAGACGCTAACAATCGGAGCATTTTCCAGAGAAGTACCTTCCAGGTATTCAATAATTTCAAGTTCGGCCAGTTCCAGGGTTTCTTCATCAACAAGATCAATTTTGGTTAATGCAATAATGCCCTTTTTTACTCCCAGCATTTCAATGATATTGAGATGCTCAATGGTTTGTGGCATGATTCCGCTGTCGGCAGCGATAACAAGGAGAACAAAATCAATTCCAAAAGCCCCGGCAACCATTGTTTTAACCAAATTTTTATGGCCAGGAACATCAATTATCCCGATCGATGTTCCTGAAGGAAGATCCAGGTGAGAAAACCCGAGGTTAATGGTGATTCCTCTTTCCTTTTCTTGTTTATGGGTATCGCAGTCAATTCCTGTAAGAGCCTTGATCAAAGCGGTTTTGCCATGATCAACATGGCCGGCAGTCCCCATGATCAGGTGCTTCATAACGAGGTTGTTTTTTTATAAACATCATGTATGGTATTCGCCACATCCGGAATCTCACTGGATGTGATGGTGAGCAGATCAAAATAGAGCATTCCCTTTTTCAGTATTCCCAGCACAGGACGGTCATGATTCAGCAGGGCATGAAACATTTTTTCAGAGAATTCAGATTTCTTTTTTCCTGTTACATCTTTTTTTTCAATCAAGACCGCCCAGGTATCGATTTCTTTTTCAGGTAAGGCCCCGCCACCGCAATGTCCTTTGCTTGTAACTACTGTTGACTCAATGTTACGTTTTTTAAGTTCCTTTTGTAGCAGCATTGCTTTTTCCTTAAGCTCCCCCGGTGTTTTATTGAGCATACGAAAAACCCGGTTTTTTTTAAGAAGCTGATCTTCATCTAAATAATTCAAGCAAGCTGATTCGAGCAGTGCCAATGTTGTTTTGCCCACCCTTAACGCGCGAAGCATTGGTTCCTTTTTTAAGCGGGCAATCATCTCTTTTTTACCTGCAATGATTCCTGCCTGTGGCCCGCCAAGTAGTTTGTCCCCACTGAAACAAACCAGGTCAACTCCGGTTGCCAGTGTTTGTTTTACATCCGGTTCATCATGTAAGAATTCAACAGATGCCTTTTTTAATAAACCCGAGCCCATATCATAGATTACCGGGACATCATTTTTCTTGCCGATATTAACAAGGGCTGATAGTTTTACTTCGTGGGTAAATCCTTTAATTACATAATTTGATTTATGGACTTTCAGCAATATTGCTGTATGCTCATTAATGGCATTTTGATAATCATGTTCGTTTGTTTTATTGGTGGTTCCAACTTCTTTCATTATACAATCAGAAGCTTCTAAAATCTCAGGCAGGCGAAAGGAACCCCCAATTTCGATAAGTTCACCTCTTGAGACAACAACCTCTCTGTTTTTTGCAAATGTTCTTAGTGAAAGCATAACGGCTGCAGCATTATTGTTTACAATTAAAACAGCCTCGGCGCCGGTTAAATATTTGAGTAACTCAGAGATGTGGGAGTACCTTGTCCCCCTGGTGGCATTAACAAGATCAAACTCCAGGTTATTATAACCGGATAGGGTTTGCAAAACGTCCTCAAGGGTCTCTTTTCCGAAAGGTGCACGCCCCAGGTTAGTATGAATGATAACCCCGGTGGCATTGATTACCGGGCGCAGGTTTTTTTCTTTTAATGGATTTATTTCAAGTTTGATTTGTTCAATAATTGCTGTCAGGGGAGAGGCAACACCTTTTGCGGCAATTTGTTTTCTATGAAATCCAAGGACCTGGTTAATGGCATATTTAACCAACCCGGAACCGTGTTCCACAACCATAGCTTTAATTTCGGGAGTGTTTAGAAGGTTATCAACCCCGGGAAGATTTTTATAGTCGTCTGTTTTTTGTTTCATAGAGGCGGATTTGATGTAATTGCAGAGAGGGCAGGAATCGAACCTGCCACAGCCGGTTTTATCCGTCTGCTTCTGGTTTTGAAGACCAGATGGAACACCAGATCCGTCCTCTCTATCTGAGCAGAATCATTTTTTCAGATAGTGTAACAGCACCAACGGTCAACGTATAAAAATAGAATCCGTTATTAACCAAATCGCCATTTTCATTGGTTCCGTTCCATGTAGTTGAATAGGTACCCGGCGAAAGTTGTTTATCAATTAATTTTTTCACCATTTGACCCTTCAGGTCAAAGATCTCCACATGTACTTTTCCTGATTCTAAAGTTGTAAATTCAATATTGGTAATATCATTAAACGGATTTGGGTAATTATGGCTCAAAATTGATCGTACGGTGTATTCTTCAACTGAAACATACAGCACATCCAGGAAATAGTTAATGATCTCACTTAAATAATAAGGTTTAATATTTAACGTGTTTCCATTGTTCATAGCTCCCAATACCGTGGAAGAAGATACAACTTTATAATTATCCCCGGTTTTGGAAAACACCCTGCCTGTTCCCAATGTGGAACAATACAAAATGTCAGCATCATTAGCCGATAATTTATCCACACTATAGTGAGGGTCATTTCCTCCGGCATACAAATAATTCACATTAGCCATAAAATTTTCTACATTTCCGATTAACTCATCTACTTCATATTCACCACCATCATTTAAAAAATTAATTCCAAGATAGTCTATTAATTCTGTACCAGTTAGGTTTAATCCAAGGTTAACACTTTCAATGTATAAATTACCACCCTGTTCGAGGTAATTTATGAGCTTTGCCTGTTCTGTTGCATTTACAGAGCCAGGAGGGGTAAGGCCTCAGCTTAAACAGTAGCATCCCATAGTGCTTAATACAATATCATACAGCGACAGGTCATTTGGGAGATACGATACCATGTTATATGAAATGCCGGCTTTACTGAGTGAACTTATCAGCCCTATGTGACACTCTTCATATTCCCCGGTTTCGATATTATAGACTGTTGAATTACCATTGTCATTATTCCAAACCAGAATGTTATATTCAAGATCAGGTTCGATCCTTACAAAATAACTTTTCGAATAATTATTGTTTTCAAATTCATCTCCTTCAAGAAGAACTACGCCATACAGGCATGTGTTGTGAGGTTCGTCAGATGTCCAGTTAAAATTAAAATCAGCAGATTCTCCCGGGTTCAGCGTTTCGGACGAATTCACGCTTCCGATTTCTTCACCTGATTTATGACTGAAAAGTTTAACGGTAAAATCAGATTGGGGCAATTGTCCTAAATTTTTCACCTTTACCTCCCAATTTCCGGGCTGACCAATATCGATGTTGTTTGGGCCAGATACTTGCTTAGCAGCCAGATCATTATTAAGGTAAGCCATTATTGCCAGGTTGTAAACATCCCAATTATACCATGCATCTGTGGTGGGGCCCCATGTTCTGAATTTTATTTGAATGTCTTGCCCGCCATAATCAGACAGTGAGAATAAGATATCACTCCCACCAGGCGATCCCCAATCTCCATGTATACATTCATAAGTCCAAACAACATTCTCTTCTTCTTCAACAATAATTGAAATCTCACACTGTTCAGTTGTAACACTCCACATATACATTAAGAGATATTGGGATATTATTAATTCCTCAACGTTTTCCGGCAATGAAATAACAGGTGAAATTGCCGACAGGTCATAATTTAGTATCACCGGTGTCCAGTCAAAAACCAGTCTTCCGGTGGTAAGGCTCCAGTTGTCATCAAGAGCCCACCCTGGAGGCGTTTCCAGAAAATTTTCCTCCCAGACGGGTGTTTGGGCTACTAGTGGAGGCTTAAAAAGCAAAACCACCACCAATAAGATCAGTAGTTTCCTCATAATATGTATTTAATTAGACATTGTTATGTTATTATTTACATTTAAACATATCCTGCAAGCAGCAATAGGTTGCCTGGCGTTTCAAGGCAAATTCATATATATAAATACAAAAATACAAAATTTGTTCAATCAGCCATTATTTAGGTAGAATGGTTGGAGAAAAGAAGCATCTTTCCCCAATTCAGGTTAATTCACAGAATCAAAAAAGTTACTATATTTGTATAAAATCAAAACATTAGCCAAATGAATTTTGATCAGGCAGCGATACAATCAATCAGCATAATAGTTATTCTGATTTTGGGTGGCATGGGCTTCAGAAAATTAGGCGTGCTGAAAGAAGAAGACGGCGGATTATTTGCCAGGATGATCACACAATACACTTTGCCGGCCCTGATTTTTCATGCTTTATCAACCAGTGACTTTGATACGAGTAAATTACTGCTGGCTGCGGTAATGATCGTTTCACAACTGGTGTGTGCATTGCTGGCATGGGGTGTTGGCTCGTTGTTGAAACTTTCGAGGCCCCGGAAAGGAGCACTTATCCTTGCTTCAACGTTTACCAGTTCAGGTTTTTTGGGTTATGCGGTGGTAAAAGAAATATATTTTCACAATACGGAAGCATTATCGGATGCTGCTATTGTGAGCGAACTGGGGGTAGCAACTGTGATTTTTACTTTTGGTGTTTTGATAGCTATTCAATTCGGCACCCACCAGGCCAGTTCAAAGGAAAAAATGGCCGAAGCACTAAAGTTTTTTCGTTCACCTATATTTTTCTCGTTGATAGCAGGAATACTTGCCTCTTTTATTAAATTACCCATGGATAATGTTATTGTGGCTGGTTTTTACAGGGCCCTGGGAATTGTCAGCACGGCCAACACACTGCTTGTAACACTAACCATAGGTATTATGATGCATTTTAAGGACATGAGAAAAGCTATTCCTATCGTTCTTTTGGCATGTATTATTAAATTATTTATTCAACCGCTTCTTTCTTCTTACCAGGCAAATATTTTGGACTTTCCTGAATTGTGGCGTCAAATTGTTGTACTGGAATCTGCCATGCCCACAGCGGCACTATCGGCAGTTTTTGCGAAAAGGTATGGTTGCGATGCTGAGCTGACTACTATCCTGGTTTTTGCCACATTCATATCCTCCATTTTTACTATGGTTATGATG
>JAUXII010000035.1 GCA_030621075.1 Lentimicrobiaceae bacterium | reverse complement strand
CTCCCCTACTATTCTGGCAGATTTTTTATAAGCCCGATTAGAAAAAACTCCCAAATCAAGCATTCCATATAACACACGCCGGTGAACAGGCTTCAATCCGTCTCTAACATCGGGTAAGGCTCTTGATACAATTACCGACATCGAATAATCGATGTAGGCCGATTTCATCTGATCCTCTATATTAACTGGTATTATTACTTCTCCATCATGCATATTCTTCACCCTTTAAATCATTCAAAGTTAAGTACTTAGCTTATCATTTAAGAAACCACGAATTTACGATTTTTTTTCATATATATCAAATTCTATGCCTTCTTTTGTTACTAACATGGCAGTGTTGATAATTATTGTGTCGCTAAAATACAAATAATCAATTTGTATTTACTTTTACATTAAAGAATTACCCCATGTATGGCTTATTAATTGCTTAAATGGTTTTGTTGTCAGTTATTCGTTTGGAATAATTTTTGTACATACATTTTGTGGTTATACGTTTTTTAATTAACTTTAGCCTAAATTAATTTAGATCAAAAATATATGGAAGCCAAATTTTCAAAACGGGTTAAAGATGTTCTTAGTTACAGCAGAGAAGAAGCATTAAGGCTGGGAAACGACTATATAGGAGTTGAACATCTACTGCTTGGCATGATCAGAGAAGGTGAAGGACTGGCAATTCAGGTTCTGACATTCCTTGAAGTTGATATTAATGAGATCAAAGCCAGCATAGAACATTCAATATCCGGCAAAGATACTTCTCCTTCAGGTAATGATAACATACCACTGGTTAAGCAAGCAGAACGAGCGTTGAAACTTACTTACCTTGAAGCAAAGCTTTTTAATAGTGAATTGATTGGAACCGAACATCTTCTCCTTGCAATTCTAAAGGACGAGGATAACCTGGTTACTCACTCACTTAATAAGTATAGCATTGATTATCAGTCAGTAAGAGAAGAATTAAAATCTCTCATATCCAATACAGAAGGCATTACACATTTAGATCCGGTTGATGAACTCCCTGGTGGGACAGCAGACGAGGAAGCGGAAGAGGGTGGCAAAAGTTATGGAAGCAGTTCTAAAAAATTTACTGACAGTAAATCCAGGACCCCTGTGCTGGATAACTTTGGCAGAGACATTACCAAATCAGCTGAAGAAGGAAGATTGGACCCCATTGTTGGGCGGGAGAAGGAATTGCAACGAATTGCCCAGATCTTATCAAGAAGGAAAAAAAATAATCCTATTTTGATTGGAGAACCTGGCGTTGGGAAATCTGCTATCGCTGAGGGATTAGCTTTACGAATTGTTGATAGAAAAGTGTCACGTGCATTGTTCAACAAAAAAATATTTACACTTGACCTCGCCTCCCTTGTGGCCGGGACAAAATATCGCGGACAGTTCGAAGAACGTATGAAGGCAGTTTTGAATGAACTGGAAAAAAACCCTGATATTATTTTATTCATCGATGAAGTCCATACCATTGTTGGGGCAGGGAATGCATCAGGTTCACTTGACGCTTCCAATATGTTTAAGCCGGCACTTGCCAGAGGTGAAATACAATGCATCGGCGCCACAACATTAGATGAATATCGTCAATATATTGAGAAAGATGGTGCCCTGGAACGCCGTTTCCAGAAAATCCTTGTCGAACCGACAACTCCAGATGAAACGGTTGATATATTAAATAATATCAAAGAAAAATATGAAGATCATCACCTGGTTAAATATACGGATGATGCCTTGAAAGCTTGTGTAGATTTAACAAACAGGTATCTTTCCGACAGATATCTTCCTGACAAAGCTATTGACGCTCTCGACGAATCTGGTGCCAGGGTTCATATTTCTAATATACACGTACCAATAGAGATTATTAATATCGAAAATGAAGTTGAAGAAATTAAAAAGAAAAAAACCAAAGCTATAAATAGTCAAAAATTCGAAGAAGCAGCTGAATACAGGGATAAGGAAAGGAAACTTCAGGAAGAACTTGAATCATTCAAAAGGAAATGGGAAGAAGAATCAAATATACATAGAGAAACGGTGACAGAAGATAATGTGGCAGAGGTGGTTGCCATGATGACAGGTGTTCCGGTTCAACGAATTGCTCAAAATGAGAGTGACCGGCTCGTCAATATGGAAGATGAACTCGCCACCGCGGTTATTGGACAGGAAGATGCCATAAGAAAGGTAGTTCAGGCAATTCGTCGCAACAGGGCAGGGTTAAAAGATCCCAATAAGCCTATTGGAACTTTTATTTTTATGGGTCCCACCGGTGTTGGTAAAACGCACCTCGCTAAAGTTCTGTCTGAATATCTTTTTGACTCAGTTGATGCACTGGTAAGGATAGATATGAGCGAATACATGGAGAAATTTGCTGTTTCCAGGTTAATGGGAGCTCCTCCAGGATATGTTGGATATGAAGAAGGTGGGCAGCTCACTGAGAAAGTCAGAAGAAAACCCTACTCTATCGTTTTACTTGATGAAATTGAAAAAGCTCATCCTGATATCTTTCACCTTTTGCTGCAACTTTTAGACGATGGGGTTCTAACGGATAGCCTTGGAAGAAAAGTTGATTTCAGAAATACCATTGTCATTATGACATCTAATATTGGCAGCCGTCAGTTGAAAGATTTTGGCCAGGGAGTTGGTTTTGCTACTGCTGCGAAAAAAGCAGCGGGTGCTGATTATTCACGCAGTGTTATTGAAAATGCATTGAAAAAAACATTTGCCCCTGAATTTCTCAACCGGATTGATGATGTTATTATTTTCAACCAGCTTGAGCGCGAAGGTATTCATAAGATAATTGATATCGAAATGTCTCATCTTTTAAAACGCATGCACAAACTCGGTTACAAGATCAACGTATCGGAAAAAGCAAAAGATTACATCGCTGAAAAAGGATGGGATGTTCAGTTCGGAGCAAGGCCCCTCAAGCGAGCTATTCAAAAATATATTGAAGATCCGCTGGCAGAGAAAATTATCACTTATAAAGTAGCTGAAGGCGATTTGATCAAAGTCGATTTCGATAAAAAGAACTCAGAGATAATAATTAAGATTTCCAAACCAAGAAAAAAAGCTCTGAAGGAAAAAGACTGAGTCGTTCATATTACAACACTTCCTCCTTCTATTTATAAAAACACCTTAACTCTGCATAAATAATGTAGATTAATATGATTTTGGATATTGTGTCCTGAACATAAGATTCACTGTCGATAAGGACTTTTATTATCATAGCCGGATATTAGATTTTATTGATTTTTGGAATTTGTCGTTTGTAGTTTTATATTTGCAGGCTAAAAATAAAACCGGTCCCGGATAATCAAGGGATTGTAAAAAGTTAAAATTACGATTTCCGATTAGTTAAGTATTGCAACCACACCGCATATAATACTTCTTAAATCGCTAATCAATAATTTAAATTGAACTGATTTATGGAAGAAAAGAAAAGATTGATGGGAGGAGAATTCCTTCTCAAAGAAACTAATGCTGAAGATATTTTCATTCCGGAAGATATGGATGAAGAACAGCAAATGATCGTGGAAACCTGCCAGGGATTTCTTGAAACCGAAGTTTATTCAATGCTTGACAGGATTGACGACCAGGAAGAAGGTTTAATGCGAAACCTATTGCAAAAATCAGGTGAGCTGGGGTTACTTGGAGTTGCCGTTCCTGAGGAGTATGATGGATTTGACCAATCTTTTGTCACTTCAATGCTGGCCAGTGAAGCAATGGGTGCAGGTTATTCTTTTTCCGTAGCATATTCTGCCCATACAGGCATTGGAACACTTCCGATTCTTTACTACGGTACTGAAGAACAAAAACGAAAATACCTTCCAAAATTGGTCAGTGGCGAATGGCCTGCTGCTTATTGCTTAACTGAGCCCAATGCCGGGTCGGATGCAAATGCAGGAAAATCAAAAGCCATCTTATCTGATGATGGGAAGCATTATATTCTTAATGGCCAAAAAATGTGGATCACCAATGGTGGGTTCGCAGATGTTCAAACTGTTTTTGCAAAGATCGGGACCGACAGAGTCCTCAGTGCATTTATTGTTGAAAGTAGCTGGCCCGGGATTGTAATTAATCCCGAAGAAAAAAAGATGGGCATTAAAGGATCCTCAACTGTGCAGATATTTTATAATGATGTAAAAGTTCCTGTTGAGAACCTTCTGGGACGTCGGGGCCAGGGGTTTCGTATTGCCTTGAACATTCTTCATATGGGTCGCCTAAAGCTTGGCGGAACCGTTCTTGGGGCCGCGAAAAAAACCATTACGCAATCTGTTAATTATGCTAATGAAAGAAAACAATTTGGGCGTTTTATAAGCAGTTTTGGGGCTATCAAATATAAATTAGCCGAGCAGGTTATTCAAACATTCATCACAGAATCAACGGTATATAGAACCAGCGGTTACGTTGATGATGCCATTACTGAATTAATAGCCCGGGGAAAAGAAAAGCCGCAGGCCACTATAGAAGGAATCGCACAATATGCACTTGAAGCTGCATTGTTAAAAGTTTTTGGATCAGAAGCTCTTAACTATGTTGTTGATGAAGCTGTTCAGATTTATGGAGGGATGGGATTTTCTGCAGAAACTGATGTAGATAAAGCGTATAGAGATTCACGGATCAACCGGATTTTTGAAGGCACCAACGAGATCAATCGCTTGCTTGTTGCCGACACAACAATTAAAAAAGCATTAAAAAAAGGGTTTGATGTTGTTAGATATGCCAAACATATTATCAAAGAAATGAATGGTGCAGAGGAGACTGTGGAAGCTACAGGTTATTTTGAAGAAAAGAGAACGTATATTAGAAATTTCAAAAGAATAGCTTTACTTCTTCTTGGTATTGTTTCTGATAAATTTCAGCGCCAGCTTTTTGAAGAACAAATGATTCTTTTCAATATTTCCGATATCATCATGAACCTCTACACTGCTGAATCTACTTTATTACGGGTTGAAAAGATTGAAAAAATTAAAGGTATGGATACTGCTAATATTTACAAAGACATTCTTGATGTTTTTGTTTATGACACAGCAGAATTCATCCATAAATCAGGTTGCGATGCTATCAATTCATTGGAGGGAATTGAGGAGCAGGAAGTTATGAAGGAACGGGTTCGAAAATATACCACCGTTGCTCCTGTAAACATTAAAAATGCAAGGACAAGGATTGCCGACAAACTGATTGAGGATAACAGGTACAACTTTTAATGATGCAATGCGACAATGCGACAATGTTCCACAAAATTCATGGTAGTACCATTAAATTTTATTTTTTCAGGATATTTTTAGAAATTACAATCCTCTGAACCTGATTTGTACCTTCATATATTTGGCAAAGTTTGGCATCCCGCATCATTTTCTCAACATGAAATTCTGTTGAATACCCGTCACCACCCATAACCTGGACGGCATCTGTTGTCACCCTCATCGCTACATCAGACGCATACAATTTTGACATTGCTGATAGCTTAGAGGCTGTTCGTTGGCCGGAATCGTATGACCATGCAGCATACCAGGTAATAAGCCTGGCAGCTTCAATTTCAGTAGCCATATCGGCAAGCATAAAACCAATAGCCTGATTGGCAGCGATTGGTTTGCCAAACTGAATGCGATTTTTTGACCAGTCTTTTGCTATTTCAAAGGCTGATCGCGCGCATCCAACACTTAATGCGGCAACACCAGTCCTGGTTCTGTCGAACGTCCTCATGGCAATCAAAAATCCCCTACCTTCATCTCCTAATCTGTTTTCAACGGGAACTTCTACATCATGATATTTAATTTCATTCTGAACGGATGCTTTTTGCCCCATTTTATTTAGTCGGGGAAGAATCTCAACCCCGGGGAGTTCAGTGGGAACAACAAGTGCTGTAAGGCTCCGGGATCCTTTTTCAGGGTCCGTTTGGGCAAAAACAGTATGGAAAGAGGCAACCTCCCCGTTGGTGATAAATCGTTTATGGCCATTTAAGATATATTTATCTCCTTTTCTAATTGCTGTAGAGCTGATACCTTGCACATCTGAACCAGCATTGGGTTCAGTTAAGCAATAGGCTGCCACTCCTTTTTCTTCAATCAACCTTCCAAAAAACTTTTTCTGTTGCTCATCGGTTCCTTCTAACAAAAGAGGCGTTAAAGCCAGCGTATTCGCGTCAATACCAATTCCAATACCAATACAACCGGCTCCCAATTCTTCTGATTGCAGCGCACTACTCATCAGGTCATATCCGTTTCCGCCAAATTTAACTGGAATAGGGCCATTCATAATACCTTCATCATAAGCAGCCTTAACAACTTCCCAGGGAAATTCTGCCGATTTGTCATATTTTAATCGATTTGGAATAATCCATCTATTAGCGAAATCGCGGTATTTCTCCACGATAGCCTGTTGCTCACTTGTTAAAGAAAAATCTATCATAATTTCCTCCTTTGTTATTATATAAAACAAAATATTTTTTTCACAAAACAAATATACAGAAATCTTCCAGTTTTTAAGAAAAATGCTAAATATAATTTTGATTATCTTTACACTGTTAAAAGCTGTAATATGTCTCCAAAAAAAACTCATAAAAAGCAAAAGGAAAAAAGATTCATTGAATTGCCCAGATATCCGGGTGGAGCTACTGCCTTTAAGCTGTTTATTCGCAATAATCTTGATTATCCTGAGGAGGCGTTAAGGGAAGAGATTGAAGGAAAAGTTTATGTTAAATTTAAAGTTAACAACCTGGGAAAAGTAATTGATGCTGAAGTTAGAAAAGGATTGGGATATGGCTGCGATGAAGAAGCCCTTAGAATTGTAAAGATGCTTATATACGATAAAGCAAAAAACAGGGGTGTTAGAGTAACAGCAACTATGCGGACTACTATTAATTTTCGGCTTCCCAAAAAGAAACCTTCTTTTAACATCACTTATTCGATTCCTAAAGAGCAAGCAGAGGGAAAAAAGACAAAAGAAAAAGCATCAAAACCCGGCGTATACCATTACACGATTCAAATTAAGTAAATCACAAGTTGTCACTAAACAAATGTCAGCCATCCAATAATTCTTTTGCAGTTATGGTTGCGGCATCAGTAATAGTTTCATCGCTGAGCATTTTTGCTATTTCAGTGATTCTTTCCTTTTTATTCAACTTTTTTATCAAAGACCTTGTTGTATCAGAGTCAGTTTCCTTATAAACCAGGTAGTGATTTTTTCCTTTGCCAGCAATTTGAGGTAAATGGGTTAGTGCGATCACCTGCATGTCATTTCCCATAATCTGAAGAATTGAACCCATCTTTCCTGCAATTTCTCCTGAAACACCCAAATCAATTTCATCAAAAATGATAGTAGGAAGCAGGTTGTTTTTCGTGATCATCGATTTAATACCAAGCATAAGCCGCGACCGTTCACCTCCGG
>JAUXII010000166.1 GCA_030621075.1 Lentimicrobiaceae bacterium | reverse complement strand
AAAAAAATTTATGCCGGGTTAAAAGTGGGATGGTGGTGTTTAGCCGATACCATTCAACGGAAGCTTTTCGTTACAGCTTTCCCCCGGATGCAGCCTGGCCGAAAAGAGTTGCTGTTATCCGGTCAGCAAAAAGTTTTCCCTCACGGGCTAATGTGAACGTTGAAGCTGTTCGGATGATTTTTTTATTATTTAGAAAAACAGCTACTTCCTTCAAAAAATGATCATAGAAGTCATTGCCAAATTCTTGTAAAATATAGTTAGCGTCAGTTCCCCCAATGGTACGGAGTGAAGTCATCACATATTCGTTGTATTTCTGTTGTTTCGATAATACTTCCCTGGTAAATGGAACCTTTTGATGCTGTAAGCTTTCAATATACTGAGATGTATTAGCAATATTCCATTGCCGTGATTTGCCATTGAAAGAATGAGCTGATGGGCCAAGCCCCAGGTATTTGGTGCCCGACCAATAACTTGTATTATGAAGCGAATGATAATTTTTTTTTGAAAAGTTAGCTATTTCATAATGCTCATAATTATGACTTTCCATCATATCACAAAGTATATGGAAATGATCAACAACCGACTGGTCTTTCACCGTGGCATATTTTCCCTTTTTTATTAAAAAATCAAGTGCTGTTTTAGGTTCTACAGTCAATGCGTATGCAGAAACATGAGGGATATTTAATTGAAAAACGGTAGTAAGGTTTTCGATCCATTTTGTATGGTTGAGTGTCGGGATGCCGTAAATGAGGTCAATGCTCAGGTTCTCAAAAACTAACCGGGCCTCTTGTATCGAATTTAAAGCTTGCTCTCCCCGGTGAACCCTGTTGAGGTATTGCAGGTCGTCATCATGAAATGATTGAATTCCAATACTTAAACGGTTGATTTTTGTTTCTTTAAGTTTTGAAAGATACTCCTTGTTGAGGTCGTCCGGGTTTGCTTCAAGGGTAATTTCAACGGCATTGGCTATTTCAAAAAAGGCGCCTATTTGTTCGGAAACCAATTTTATTTCTTTGTCTGAAAGCAGAGAAGGGGTGCCGCCCCCTAAATATATTGTTTTTATTTCTTCTCCGTTGAGGTAATCTTTTTGAAGCTCAATTTCTTTCAATAGGGATAGAATAAAAGCTTGCTTATGTTTTGTTGAAGCCTGTGAAAAGAAATTACAGTAGTGGCATTTTTGCTTACAGAAGGGGATATGAATATATATACCAGCCATAAGATGGTCGATATTGATTATTTATTGAGAACAATCCTGAAGGTTGTTCCTTTGTCAATAACCGAAGATTTAACAAATATTTTTCCTTTGTGATAATCTTTAATTATTCGTTTTGAAAGTGACAATCCCAGTCCCCATCCTCTTTTCTTGCTTGTTACTCCGGGATCGAAAATAGTTTTTTGGTTGGACCTGGAAACACCTTTACCTGTATCTGAAATATCAACAAAAACTTTTTTTAGATCTTCGGTGATATTGATGTCAATAACACCCATACTCCCCATGGCATCGATGGCGTTTTTACACAGATTTTCAATAACCCATTCAAACAGGTGCAAGTTAATCGGAGCTGTGATATTATACCCTTTGGGCTGATTGATACGGTAGGTGATTTTTTTTGATGTACGTGTTTTTATGTATTCAGTCGAGTCGTAAAGGACAGCAACAATATTTTCAGGAACAAGTTTTGGGATCGATCCAATTTTTGAAAATCGCTCGCTGATGATCTGCAGCCTGTTAACATCATTTTCTATTTCCTGAACGATCTTATTATCAAGTTGCTTAAGTTTTAACAACTCTATCCATGCCATAATTGATGACAGTGGTGTGCCAAGTTGATGGGCTGTCTCTTTCGACATCCCAACCCACACCTGATTTTGTTCTGATTTTCTGGCAGTATTGAACAAAAGATAAGCAATAAAAAGAAACAGGCCGATAATACTGAATTGTATGATGGGATAATAACGAAGCTGAGTTAGCAGATATGAATCTTTATAGAAAATATATCTTGTTCCCTGCTCGGCCAGATCAATAATGATCGGGTTATTTTGCCCGGCCATTTCGATAATTGTATTTTGAACGAAAACCGGATTCCGGATCCTGGCAGAATCGATGTTTCCGTATTCAATGACATTGTTTTTTGTGCTATCGGTAATGATAACAGGTACAGAAGCTGCATTCAAGACAACCTCTGAGAAAAATGACTCAATCAGGTGTTCCAGGTAATTGCGTAGCTGAGTATAGGTGTGTGAATTTTTGTAATATATATAACTGATATTTCCATAGGCACTTACTTTTACAGGCTCGTAAACGGTAAATTGTTCTCTGAGTTCACCATCCAGAACTTTAACAACAGCCGTATCAAAATCAATGTTATTCACACCGTTGATGTTGCCATAAATATCTGTTTGTATAACGGGGATTGTTGTGTTCCCGGAAATAATCTCAGAGTAAAATGTCAATTCTTCATCATCCTCAGCGTAAATAAGTCTTTTTGTTGCTTCAGCAAGCAACTCAACCCTTTTTCTTTCTTCAGCTTTCAATGTTTCAAAAAAATCTTCAGTATGTTTAACAAGAGCTGCTCTGCTTTGAATGGCATCAGCCCAGATCCTGATATTCTGCCGTTGCTCTGCCGCAATCTTTCTGACCAAAATATTGGAATACCAGAGTGAGCCAGCTACAATAAAAGCTGCTGCCGCGAAAAGGCTTAATTTCCATCGTTTTTTTTGCGTGTATACGTTCAATTTTTTCAGGTTTATTGATGAAACGCTTTGAAAAACAAAATAGTATATTTATGAGAAGCGCGCAATTCTTTGTCAAAAATAAAACTTATTCTGAAAAATGAGGATTTTATTTTTGGGGTTATTTATTAGTTTGCAGAAAATAATTATATTGTAATTTTGTTTTTTTGTAATTAGAAGTTAAAATAGGAAAGATAAATTATTATGGATGACAAGAATGAAAAGATGACAACTTTTAAGAAATGGATGATATCCATTCGCCCTTTTGCTTTACCGGCCTCAACCATGCCTGTGATCTTTGGTACTTTTCTGGCTGTTTTTTATGGTGGATATTCGTTTAAGCCGGGATTGTTTTTGCTTGCTTTTTTTGCTATGGTTATCCTCCATTCGGGAGCTAATCTTTTGAATGATGTTGCTGATTTTAAAAAAGGCATTGATACTATTCCATCGCCAGTAAGTGGGGGCGTAGTTAAAGGTATTTTGTCAACACGGGAAGCATTGATAGCTGCTATTCTATTGTTATCTGTTGGTACTATTATTGGGTTAATTCTTGTCTGGCTAACCGGCCCTTTTCTTCTTGTTATTGGCATTTGGGGGGTGCTGGTAGGTGTTTTTTATACGGTTGGAGGTAAACTTACGTTAAAGTATCATGCGTTAGGAGACCTTGCGGTCTTTTTAAATTTTGGCATCCTGGGCTCCCTGGGTGCATGGTTTGTGCAATCAGGTACTTTTTCCTGGATTCCGGTTATCTGGGCACTCCCCATGGCCATCCTGGTAATTGCTATTCTTCATGCAAACAATTGGCGCGATATTGAGGGTGATAAGAGACAAAATATTTTTACCATTGCCTCTTTACTGGGGGATAAAAAATCGTTGGTATATTATGCCTTGTTGATTTTTGTCCCATTTTTTATTGTTCTTGGGTTAATTTTTATACCTAGGATTATTATCGGAGAGATTCCCGCATTACCATTTACATTCCTCATTACATTACTTTCCTTCCCAATAGCGTTAAAACTTTGGTCGAAAGCATTATCGAGAAAAACGCCTAAGAACCCCCTTGATTTTGTTGCCCTTGACGGTGCTACAGCACAGTTGAACCTGGTATTTGGCTTTCTTTGTACTGTTGCTTTATTCCTTGATGCGGGTATTAGATTATGGTTGTGATGGTTGTCAATATTATCAGTCATACACGCTGGGATATGTGATCTCGTCTTTGTCGGGTTTTTCCATCTGACAAGGAGCGAGGGGTATCCGA
>JAUXII010000168.1 GCA_030621075.1 Lentimicrobiaceae bacterium | reverse complement strand
GCCGCATAGGAGGGGGAGATGAAGGAGATATTACGATTTCACCAAATATACTCTATCAGCAGCAAGGTACTTTTAGACAACTGAATTTAGGCTTGTATGGTAATATTAGCCCTTTTGTTGTGGGAGCCTGGTACAGGACAAACTTTGATAATCCAGATGCTGTGATTGCACTGGTTGGTTTCAAACAACCAACCTATAGGATAGGATATAGCTACGATGTTACTGTTTCTCAAATCGGCATGGATGGAGGAGGCGCACATGAAATATCATTCGCATGGGAATTTTGCATAATTAGAGAAGATTTTAAAAGAAGAAGGATTAAAACAATAAAGTCCCCTACTTTTTAGTTATTATTCTGTAAAAAATAAAAAAATAAAACAATGTTTAAGTATTCAGGTATATTTAAATGGCTTGGTGTGGTAGTTATTACCATTTTATTAACATCTTGCTTTAACAAGAACGCATCAAAAACCACTGGCTGGGAATATAATGATCCAAAATGGGGTGGTTTTGAAGTAGCCGATTACAGGGAACAAATGACTGGCCCCGGGCTGGTTTTTGTTGAAGGTGGTACATTTGCTATCGGGGCTACTCAGCAGGATGTGCTTTTTGAATGGCATAACCCACCAACCAGGGTTACGGTTAATTCATTCTATATGGATGAAACTGAAGTTGCAAATGTTGATTATCTTGAGTACCTCTATTGGCTGGAACGTGTTTTTGGCCTCGATTACCCGGAGGTAGTTAAAAATGCCTTACCCGACACCCTTGTGTGGAGAGATAAATTGGCATATAATGAGCCTTTTGTGGACCTTTATCTTCGTCATCCGGCGTATAAGAACTATCCTGTTGTTGGAGTCGACTGGAAACAAGCAAATGATTATTGTGCGTGGAGAACCGACAGGGTAAATGAGTGGATATTGATTCAAAATGGTATCTTGCAACTTGATCCCGACCAAGGCCCCTTTGAAAATTTTAATTCTGACGCTTATCTTTCCGGACAGTATGAAGGCCTGGTTAACAAAAACTTGCCTGACTATAATCCGAAAGGTAACCCTGATGGCCGTAAAGTTAGAATGGAAGATGGTATCCTTCTTCCCAAATACAGGCTCCCTACCGAAGCCGAATGGGAATATGCCGCTTTGGGACTTATTGGCAATACCATGGAAGAACGTGTGGTTGAAAGAAAAACATATCCGTGGAATGGTGATTATGTCAGAACTGATGAAAAAAAATACTATGGAAACTTTGTTGCTAACTTTAAGAGGTCACGGGGCGACTACATGGGTGTTGCAGGTAACCTGAATGATGGTGCCATGATCCCCACCGAAGTTGGGTCGTACTGGCCAAATGATTATGGCTTGTATAACATGGCAGGTAATGTTGCCGAATGGGTGCAGGATGTTTACAGACCCTTGTCATTTGAAGATGTAACTGACTTTCAGCCCTTCCGTGGTAATGTGTTTAAAACCAAGGTGTTGGATGAAGACAATTATATCGCTGAAAAAGACAGCTTAGGCCGCATCAGATATCGTGAAATTTCACCAGGAGAAGCAGCAAACAGAACCAATTACAGAAAATCAGATAATATTAATTATCAGGATGGTGATTATCCTTCAACAATAAGTACTGATTGGTTAGAGGAACCTGAAAATAAAAATACCACTGATCAGATGTATAATTATGAAGTTAGTTCACTTATTACCGACAGAGCAAGAGTTCTGAAAGGAGGCTCATGGAAAGATAATGCATATTTTTTGAGCCCTTCAGTAAGACGCTTTCTTGATGAAGATGTTGCTACCGATTATGTAGGATTCCGCTGCGCAATGACTCGTGTTGGAAGTCCAATAAAAGGCCGGTAAAAAACACTGCTTTTGAAGATACAACCTGCCCCATCCTGAAATCCAAAGGATGGGGCTTTTATATAGATTGAATCCCTATGGATATCAAGTCCCTTTATAATATATTTGTTCAACACCCGGCTATCTGTACCGATACGCGCCAAATATGTAACGATGCAATATATTTTAGCTTGAAAGGCGATAATTTTGATGGCAATGCCTTTGCAGCCGAAGCGCTTGAAAAAGGATGTGCTTATGCAGTAATCGATGACCCTGGTAGAAAAACCGGTGACAAATATATACTCGTTAATGATGCGCTTGATACATTGCAAAATCTGGCTTTATATCACCGCAAGCAGCTTAACCTGCCGGTATTAGGTATTACAGGAACCAATGGGAAAACAACCACTAAAGAGTTGATATATCATATTTTATCAAAAAAGTATTATACGGTTGCAACCTCTGGAAACCTGAATAACCATATTGGCGTTCCTCTTACTATTTTATCATTAACAAAGAAAACCGAAGTTGCTGTAGTAGAAATGGGGGCCAATCACAAGGGTGAAATTGCACTCTTATGTGAGATTGCCCGGCCTGACTTCGGTTTAATTACAAACATAGGGAAAGCTCATCTTGAAGGATTTGATGGAATAGAAGGAGTAGTGAGGGCAAAGAATGAATTATACGATTATATCATTTCCAATGATGGATTGTTGTTTGTTAATGATGAAAATGAGCTCCTTACTCTTCTATCAATGAAAGGTAACCGGATGTTTTACGGAAATTCCCTCGATTCTGAGGTTTCAGGTAGCATTCAATCAAATGATCCATTTCTGAATCTTGAGGTAATATTCAGGAAAAATAAAAAGCAAAATAGTTCTATTGAAATCCAAACAAAACTTTTTGGTAAATATAATTTTGAGAATATTCTATCAGCAATCGCAGTAGGAAAACATTTCCAGGTTCCTTATGAAGAAATAAAGGATGCACTTGAAGCATACGAGCCACAAAACAACCGTTCTCAAATCGTTAAAACAGAGCACAATACACTTGTTCTGGATGCTTATAATGCCAATCCGGCAAGCATGGAACAGGCCATAATTAGCTTTGCTGAAATTCAAAATGGTAATAAGTTTTTGATACTCGGTGATATGTATGAATTGGGTGATCAAGGTGAAAATGAACATCGAAATATCTTTAAGCTTTTGAAAAAGTATAACTTTCAAAATATTATTTTGGTGGGACCGGTTTTTTTATCCATAGTTCAGGAAAGTAATTATTTAGGCTTCCTTCAGGTAGAAGATGTCATTAATTGGATTAAAGAAAACCCGGTTAATTCGTTTATTATCCTGATTAAAGGTTCCAGGCTTAACAGGCTGGAAGCTTTAATCCCAGAACTATAAAATGGAAATGTATTCTGTAATAGGTTTAAAGTCAGGCAGTTCTCTCGACGGTATTGACATTGCTTACTGCCATTTTACAAAGCCGGATAAACAATGGGCATTTAAGATTGAGAAAGCAGAAACCCTCCCTTATTCTCAGCCATGGAAAGATGAACTAAAAGGGCTTTGCAATGCATCATCTTATCAATTAATGGAAGTGCATGTCCGTTATGGCCGGTTTCTTGGTGATGTAGTCAAAAAATTTATCCGAAAATACCACCTTGAGCCTGATTTCATTTCATCACATGGACATACCGTATTTCATCAACCGAAGCAGAAGGTAACCGTACAGATAGGGGCCGGGTCTCATTTAGCGGCAGTTAGTGGCTATCCTGTTGTAACCGATTTCAGATCACTGGATGTTGCTCTTGGTGGCCAGGGCGCGCCACTTGTTCCAATCGGGGATAAATATCTGTTTTCATCTTTCGAATACTGCCTGAATCTCGGTGGTTTTGCCAATATTTCTTACGATGATGAGTCAAAACGTGTTGGATTTGATATTTGCCCACTTAATTCTGTCCTGAACTATCTTGCCGAAAAGGTTGGAAAATCATATGATCATAATGGTTCCATTGCAAAAAGTGGGTCAATTAATGTTGAATTATTGGATGCATTGAACAGATTACCATATTATTCAATGACCTACCCCAAGTCGTTGGGGATAGAGTGGGTTAATGAATATCTGATTCC
>JAUXII010000316.1 GCA_030621075.1 Lentimicrobiaceae bacterium | reverse complement strand
ACCGACCTGGAAACATTGGAATGGGCAACATATAGCGAAATGATAACGGCTTCCACCGGGTACTTTGATAAAGCCATTGCCGGATGTCAGGCCAATACATTTATTTTGCCGGATGGTTGGATTCGGGGAAGTAACCTGACAAACATCGAGTTAGGTGAGTTTGCCAATTTCATGGCTGCTAAAGTTTTATTGAGCGGTTCAAGGAATGCAACGGAAAATGCTGCGGTTGACTGGAATAAAGTGTTAAGCTATGCAAATAATGGTTTATCTGAGGATATAACAATGGACTTTGATGCATATGATACTTGGATACATCGGTTGATGGGATTCTCCCATAATGATGGTTGGATGAGAGTTGATATGAGGGTTATTAATTTGATGGATCCCAATTATCCCTCAAGATGGCATGTCGACGGAACTCCGCCCGACCCGGCAGTTGCAACTTCAGCTGATGCCCGGTTGCTATCTGATTTTAGGTGGTTATCAACTGTTCCACACAGGCCCGAAAGAGGTTACTATCATTTTTCCTATTACGGTTATTATAGATATCCGGAATTAATGCTACAAGCCTCGCAGGCTATTTATAGTCCTCTTGCTGTTTATCCAAAAGCTGAAAACGACTTAATGAAAGCCGAGGCTCTGCTGAGAACTGGAAACAAGGCAGGTGCCATTGCTATTCTTGATGCCGGAACGCGTGTAACCCGGGGCTTACTTGCTCCACTGGGTGCAGGTGCTACTGAAAGTGAAGTGTTTGCTGCAATTTATTATGAGCGAGACATTGAATTGTTCTCACATTCTCTTGGTACTGGATTTTTTGACATGAGGCGGAGAAGTTATTTGCAACCAGGCACAATTCTGCATTTTCCGATACCAGGTAAAGAGCTGGAAACCTTAGGAGAGGAATATTATTCCTTAGGAAGCGGTAAAGGAACTCCAGGGGTTGATTTTGCTGATACAGACTGGGGTTGGCCAGGATGGGATGTTCAAAATCCTTATAAATAAATCTTATTTAATAATTTTAAAACGATACAAATTATGAAAAATAAAGCATTAAGTTTATTGGGCATCTTTGTTGCTTTTCTGTTCCTTTTTTCTGCGTGCGAGAAATCTGAAATAGAAAAAGCACAAGAGGACTATGACTACGACAAGATCATCCCAATGATACTGGGTAAATCGGGTCCTGCTAACGTTATGCGCACTTATACGGGTACATTCCAGGTGGCGAACCGCGGAGGTTCCGTCTTTACATGGAATATTGAAGGTGCTGATCTAAAGCCATATGCGGATTTTACTTATAAAACACAAGTATTTTTCCCGTCCTTCAACAACGATGAGGATGTAATAATTACTGTTTATGAAACTACTAAAGGAGGGCTTGTTTCAGAAACAGATACCTTAAAGGCAACGGTCACTCCATTTCTGGCTCCTTCTATTAGTGGCGAGAATGAGATTACCATTTTTAGTGGAGAACCTGATGAAGATACCTATTCAGTGTCAAATCGGGAAGGCTCTACTTATGCATGGAGCACTACCGGAGGAACCATTGCTTCGACAAATGACGATTGGGAAATCAAACTTCAGGTTACCCAAGCTGATGTTGGAAGTACAATTACACTGACCTGTAATGAAACACATTTAAGTAATTACATCAATGATGTTCCATCGACATTTGAAGTTCTGATAAGCGAGTTCTGTGCACTTGTAAATGGTTTGAATGACATGGTAGGTGCCTGGTCTGGTACAGATGCCTGGTACGAGAGTATTGTTACAACAGTTGTCGAGGATGAAACCCACCTTGCAGTTAATGGTTTAAGCGTTGGATTGATGGAAGACTGGTGGGGTGAAGAGGTGATTGAAGGAGGTACCATTTCGATGACAGTAAATCTTGAGGATGGAACTGTAGATATCCCGAGACAGTATATCTATACAACTGACTGGGAAGGAGACCCTTATGATTATGAAATTGAAGGTGCCGGTACATGGGTAAATTGTGGCCCCAGTCCCAAATTATTAATTCAGTATGATATCTATTACCCAGGTGAAGATATGGGATTGGCAGCTACATATTCTCCAGCTTATCTGCCTACACCTTACATGACCGCTGATATTACTTTAGATAATACAAAATCAAAATCGGGTCAGATTATTGAAAATCTATTAAAACCATCGTTTAAGAAATAAACGTTTGGCATAGAATTTTTATTAAAAGGGTGTTTCAGATAATTGGAACACCCTTTTTTTTTATGATAAAAATCTCACCTCTCATTTCTCACCTCTTCTTCCTTCTTACTTCTTCTTACTATTTACTACTTACTATTT
>JAUXII010000160.1 GCA_030621075.1 Lentimicrobiaceae bacterium | reverse complement strand
TAAAAAACAGTCATCATCTTTTTTTTATTAATGCACCTCAACCGCTGCCCCTTCTTACCTCAATGCACCTCAACCCTTGCCCCTTCTCCTCAAGGAGAAGGGAGGGCATCGAGCCATGTAGATAACTGGTAAGCTCCGTTCTATCCGCCAGCTGGCGGAGGAGTTAGAGGGGGTGCATTGAAATAAGAATGGGGTGCACAGAGCCATGTAGATAAGTGATCAGCGCCGTTATTTTTCAAGGTTTGTTTTAAACAAAGTGCAGATCCCAGCTTTCGCAGGGATCTCATTATTGACACGGGACAGGTGTGATATTCTCTTTCTCAAACCTTCAGCTTTTCCCCTTCCGATTTTGCAATAACCGCAGCCCCGCAGCTGTCGCTCCAAACATTGATGGCGGTCCGGAACATGTCAAGTATCCGGTCGACAGCGATGATCAGGCCCACACCTTCAAGCGGTAATCCCACTGCCGTTAAAATGATGGTTATCATAATGAGGCCTGCCATAGGAATCCCTGCTGCACCAATTGATGCCAGCAGAGCAGTGACCACAATGGTAAACTGTTCCATCAAACTCAGGTCAACGCCATAAGCCTGTGCAATAAAAATAGCTGCCACACATTCATAAAGTGCAGTTCCGTCCATATTAATGGTTGCTCCGAGAGGCAATGTGAAACTGGTAACCTTATTTGAAACGCCTCCATTGTATTCAACCGCCTCCATTGTTAATGGCAGGGTAGCATTGGACGAAGAGGTAGAAAAAGCTGTTAAAAGAGGTGCGCTTACTGCATTAAAATATTTTAATGGGTTGACATTTCCAATAAATCGTAGAATAACAGGTAAGGTTATAAAGGCATGGATGAAGAGAGCCAATACAACAACCCCCATATACATTCCCATCCTCGTCAACAGATTAATAAGATCTTCCTGCTCAGAGACAACCCTAGCAACAATTCCAAATATTCCCAATGGGGTGAATTTGATAATAAAGAGGGTGATCTTCATCATTATCTCAAAGAAAGAATTGAAAAATTCTTTCATAATATGGCTGTGCTTTGGTTTTACCTGAGTGATGAAAAAACCAAAAACGATTGCAAAAAAGATTACCGAAAGCATCCGGTTTTCAACAAATGCCTGGAAGATATTTGTTGGTATAATATTTTTTAATGTTTCCCAGATGGTATCCTTCGATCCGCTCAAGCCCTCAACGGCCTGACTCAGGCCAAGGTCAGCACCAATACCGGGCTGAAAAATATTAACCAGAACAAGGCCTGTTAGAATGGCGATGGTACTGGTCATGATATAATAAAAGAAGGTCTTCAGGCCAAGCCTTCCCAGGTTTTCTGCCGTCCCGATATTAGCCACACCCGAAATAATAGAGCTGAGGATCAACGGAATGATTATCATTCGGAGCGCCCGAAGAAAGATATCACCCATCCATGCAACATAATTAACTTCATCTTTAAAAAAAATGCCATAAAATACAGCCAATATCATGGCGATCAATATCTGCCAGTGTAATTTAATTTTCTTCATAGATTTGATTTATGATTAATTTAACTATGTTGATTTCACAATAAATAATTCAGGCTAAAATATGAATTTCTACGAACATACCCTTATTTAGCTATGGATTCCTGATTTATTCGATTATTTTTAGTATTTTTAACTGATTTTTTATCGTACCAAATCCAATGACTGATGAAATTTAAGCTTATTATATCGTTTTTTCTTCTCATTCCGTTTTTTCTGTCTGCTCAGCATACCAATGTGTTGATCGACGATAATGGCGCACCGGAAGAGCCTTCTATCTATGTTGACCCAAACAACACGGATCACCTTATTGCCGGAAGCAACATTAACAATTATTATTATTCATACGATGGTGGATATACCTGGGATGAAGGAACATTAATATCGGCCCCATATGGCGTTTGGGGCGATCCCTGTGTCATTATCGATACTGCCGGACATTTTTATTTTTTCCATCTCTCCTCACCTGCTTCCGGTAATTGGATTGACCGGATTGTTTGCCAGAAATCGACTGATCTTGGACTGACCTGGAACGAAGGGTCCTACATGGGTCTCAATGGATCAAAAGCCCAGGATAAGGAGTGGGCGGTTGTTGACAGGAACAATAACAACATCTATGTTACCTGGACGCAATTCGACAGTTATGGCAGCTCCAGCCCCAATGATAGCAGCATCATTCGTTTTTCCAGCTCAACAGATGGCGGGCAGACCTGGAGCGAAGCTGTGAGGCTTTGCGAAGTTGCAGGCGACTGCATCGATAATGATAATACCGTTGAGGGTGCCGTTCCAACAGTTGGCCCCAATGGTGAAATATATGTTTCCTGGGCAGGCCCGGCAGGTATTGTTTTTGATAAATCGCTTGATCAGGGAAACAGCTGGCTTGACAACGATATTTTTGTTTCTGATATGCCCGGTGGATGGGCCATTACTATCCCGGGTATCATGCGATGTAACGGTATGCCGGTTACTTCTTGTGATATTAGTGGCGGGCCTTATCACGGAACCATTTATATCAACTGGTCAGATCAACGTAATGGCGAAGATGATACCGACATCTGGCTGACAAAATCAACCGATGCAGGGGAAACCTGGTCCGAACCAAAAAGGATAAATGATGATGCACCTGGCAAACATCAATTTTTTACCTGGATGGATATTGATCAAACCAACGGATATATTTATTTAGTGTTTTATGATCGAAGAAATTATGACGACAACCTGACAGATGTGTATATGGCTGTTTCTAAAGATGGTGGCGAAACATTTGTAAATTTTAAAGTGAGTGAAACACCTTTTTTACCTATAAGTAGTATTTTCTTTGGTGATTATAATAACATTTCTGTATACAATGGGGTGATAAGACCAATGTGGACACGCCTGCAAAATGGGAATTTAAGTGTTTGGACCGCCATTGTAAATCCGGAATTTGTTGGAATGGAAGAAGAAATTGCTGAAAAAATTCCTTTTAACCTGAAACAAAATTATCCGAACCCGTTTACAGGAACAACCTATTTTTCTTTTAAGTTGTATCATCCTTCACAGATTAGTTTAAAAATTTGTGATATATATGGTCGTGAAATAACAACATTGATTGACAAGAAGTTTATGGACAGGGGGAAATATGTTAAACGTTTTGACCCTGTTCAGTATAATCTTTCTCCTGGCGTTTACTATTTTTCTTTAATTGGAGACAATCAGAATATGCAGAAAAAGATGCTTTACTTGAAATAACCAAACAATAATTTCTTAGTTTTGCTGTAATATATAGCTATAGTTTGCATTTATGAAAAAAGTAGTTAAAAAACAAGTTGTCAATATTGACCCTGTTTATAAGACCATAATGGAGGCTGTCAGGGTGTTGGACAACACCAAAGGGATTAAAAACTTTACCATTGAAAATGTATGTCAGAAGGCGGGGATTAATCAGGAAACCTTTTATAAGTATATTGATGATGAAAATGATATGGTTTCAAAGGTACTTGAGTTTGAAAGGGAAAGCTTTAAGGTTATTTTTGACGAATATGATTTCGAAGGCATTAATGCCATCGATATCTTACTTACGGTTAGTAAGGAGATGAGCAGAAATTATAAAAATATCAACCCCTCAATATCCTTTGGACTTAAAACATATTACCCGGATCTTTACCAGAAGCATGTTCAAAAACGGATTGATTTTATTTTTATGAAGATAAAGATCAACATCGAAAAAGGAATTAATCAGGGTATGTACCGGGAAGATCTGAGCGTAGAATTGGTTGCTCGTTTATATATCAGCCGCTTAATTGATATTCACAACCCTGATTTCTTTCCCCCCGACCGGTTTTCATTCCCTATGGTTTTTGAAGTGATGTTTGATAGTTTCGTTCGAAGCATTGCAAAACCAGAAGGGATCAGATATTTTGAGGAGAAAATCAAAACAGTTGATTTCAACCTAAACAATTAGGGGAATATGATGATATCCGATCCGCCTGAGGCGGAACGATATGCGATATTCGAAGTGATAT
>JAUXII010000032.1 GCA_030621075.1 Lentimicrobiaceae bacterium | reverse complement strand
TGCAATTATATTTTCTGTTTCCATATTCTTTATATTAATTACGCATAACGAAATAGTGTTTTATATCAAGTTGATCCACACAAATGTAAGTAAAAGTGTCGTGCGTTACAAATTTAATAAGTATTTAATTTAATAAGGAGATCTATTTGATGTAAAACAAGTTGGACGAAGCAGTATCATTTCTATGGGCATTATGATGGACTGTTGTTAATTTGGTAAAGAATCTGTATAGTAAGCTGGCCCTATTTAAAGGCATCGGCAATGTATACCGGATTTCGATCCGCAGGCATTACAAATTGTAAGTAAAACTTCATAATGCCTGATCCAACATACTGTTTCTTACCCATTCGCACATTGCCTCGACATGGTATCTCCCAAATCCTCCTCATCCCCGCACCCTGCAGCACTCTGACAAGTCGTTGTTACCGCATCACCACCAATAATCCGTGTGAGTTGTAAATCACTCAAATTCGCAATCGTCTCCTTCCTGAGAACCAGCTTTTTACGTTCAACTTTCTTCTCCATAAACTAATTTTTTTTAATTAATACTATTTGAATAAGAAATGAAAGTTCAATGGTTAATCCATAAAGTACCAAAACGTACCACCTGAAAATGAAGAAACTTTTTAAAAATGGTTGGAATGTTATTAACAATAGGAGTGGGTTAAAGCTGAGCGTAGCGAAGTCCGCCTAAGCGGATGCGAATAACAATATCTATTTATTCAGCCAACACCAACACCTTATTCTTCAGCACTTCAACAACTCCTCCGTTAATGTTGAAGAACAGGATGTTTTTGTCTTTATCCTCAATTTTGATTTTGCCTTTGCCTAAGACAGCGATAAGAGGGGCGTGGTTGTTGAGAATTTCAAATAATCCGTCAATCCCGGGGAATTGAACGAGGTCCACCTCACCGGTGAATATTATTTTTTCCGGAGTAACGATCTCGATGTTCATCTTTTTGAGAATAACAGGATTATCAATTAAACATGGCTTTCTGCTAGTATTTTTTTGCCTTTTTCGATGGCTTCCTCGATGGTTCCAACAAGGTTAAAGGCTGCTTCAGGGTATTCGTCAACCTCTCCGTCAAGGATCATTCTAAATCCTTTTATGGTATCTTCTATTTCAACAAATACGCCTGGCCTTCCTGTAAATTGTTCGGCAACATAAAATGGCTGTGACAGGAACCGTTGTACTCTTCTTGCCCGGTGAACAACAAGTTTATCTTCTTCTGAAAGTTCATCCATACCCAGGATGGCAATGATATCCTGGAGTTCACGATATCGTTGAAGCAGCTCTTTTATGCGCTGTGCCATGTTGTAATGCTCTTCACCTACTATGTCAGGTGAGAGAATTCTGGAAGTAGAGTCAAGCGGATCAACAGCCGGATAAATTCCCAGTTCGGCAATTTTACGGCTTAAAACGGTTGTTGCATCAAGGTGTGCGAAGGTTGTTGCCGGGGCCGGGTCAGTCAGGTCATCAGCCGGGACATATACGGCTTGCACGGAAGTGATTGACCCGCGCTTGGTAGAGGTGATCCGTTCCTGCATAATACCCATTTCTGTGGCGAGTGTTGGTTGATATCCTACGGCCGAAGGCATACGCCCGAGTAATGCCGATACTTCCGATCCTGCCTGTGTAAAGCGGAAAATATTATCAATAAAGAAAAGAATATCATTTCCGCTCGACTGGTCAACTCCATCCCTGAAATATTCAGCAATGGTTAGCCCGGAAAGAGCCACACGCGCCCTTGCTCCGGGAGGCTCGTTCATTTGACCGAAGACAAGTGTAGCCTGAGATTTTTTCAGCTCGTTTTTGTCGACCTTTGAAAGATCCCAACCTCCTTTTTCCATCTCTTCCATAAATTTGTCGCCATATTTGATAACCCCCGACTCGATCATTTCACGCAGGAGGTCATTCCCTTCCCTGGTACGTTCTCCAACTCCGCCAAAAACCGACATCCCGGTATACTTCTTGGCAACGTTGTTGATCAACTCCATTATGATGACTGTTTTTCCAACACCAGCGCCGCCAAATAAACCGATCTTACCACCCTTGGAATAGGGCTCAATGAGGTCAATGACTTTAATACCAGTCAATAATACCTCCTGCTTTGTAGTCAGGTTCTCAAATAGCGGCGGGTCTCTATGTATGCTGTAGGAATGTTTTTTAGAGACAGGCCCAAGGCCGTCGATGCTGGCACCAATAACATTAAACAGGCGGCCTTTAACATCTTCTCCAACGGGCATAGAAATAGGCTTACCCATAGAAATAACTTCCATTCCACGTTGCATGCCATCTGTTGAATCCATGGCTATGGTCCGTATTGTGTGTTCGCCGATATCTTGTTGGCATTCAAGTACGATGGTATGCCCGTCAATGTTCTTAACTTCAAGGGCATCGTAAATATTCGGCAGCTTACTATCTTCATCAAAAGTTACGTCAACAACCGGACCAATGATCTGGGATACTTTTCCTTTGCTTAAATCAGACATAAAGAGTGTTGTGTTTTATTTGTCAGTGGGTGCTTGTTTATTGAAACTTCCAGCTTAATCTGGTTAGGATATTAAAAGTTTGCGCAAAGGTAATAACAATATTATTTTTTACATATGATTGGTAAACATTTTTACGCCTCCATGTCAGCAACATCACTTACTTTGTGTGTTTTGGGCTTAAAAAAACGTTTTTGGAACAGGATAAGCATAGAGACTCCAATAGTAATAGCTGAATCGGCAATATTAAAGACGGGACGGAAAAAAACAAAGCCCTCTCCTCCCCAAAATGGCACCCATTCAGGATAATACCCATTGATGATTGGGAAATATAGCATATCAACTACTTTCCCATGAAGGAAGCTGCTATATCCTCCACCGGGAGGCAAAAAAGTGGCAGTATGGAAATAATTGCTCCCATTGAAAATCATTCCGTAGAATGCACTATCGATAATATTTCCCATAGCTCCTGCAAAAATCAGGGAGATGCTAATGATAAGCCCGGGGTGTGCTTTTTTGGAGGTTAATCTGTAAAGATATATTCCAATCAGGATGATGGCTACAATTCGAAGAATGCTCAGGAATAATTTACCTGAGGGGCCGACAAGTTCCATTCCAAAGGCCATGCCATTATTTTCAGTAAAGTGAATGATAAACCAGTTTCCCCAAATATGTATCTCCTGACCAATATACATATGGGTTTTGATCCAAAATTTTAATATCTGGTCCAGCAGTAGTACCAGTGTAATAATGAATAATGGTTTTTTCAAGATGAAAAATTGATAACGTTAAATTGCATAAATGCGGATTAAGGCCTGAGTGTATGCTGATTCAGCTTGGCATCAATGCTAAGCGTAGCATGTGGAACGCTTCTGAGGCGTTCTTTGGAGATTAGCTTACCTGTAGTCCTGCAAATACCATACGTTTTATTTTCAATCCGGATAAGTGCATTCTCAAGTGAATTAATAAATTTTTGTTGCCGTGATGCAAGCCGGCTGTTTTCTTCTTTAGAAAGGACACTACAGCCCTCTTCGAGAACCTTAAACGTAGGCGAAGTGTCGTTAGTTCCGTGTTCATCGCTGTTGGTATATGCTTCAGTAAGCATTTTCAGGTCATTACGGGCTTTTCCAAGTTTCTCCATAATTATTACCCTGAACTCTTCCAGTTCTTCATCGGAGTATCTGGTTTTTGTTACATCTTTTTTTTTCATAGTTCTCAGGTTTTTAAAATTATCAACCATCGAATTATTGATATCAACTGACTTTCTCAACAGAAACGAATGTTTGGATGTTGTCTGTTAATTTTACGAGTTGTTTATTATCAGATTCGATTTTGTTACAAAGGTCTAATGATTCGGCCAGTGTTTCCGAACAAATATATGAATAATTATTATTAATAACTGCATCAATTTCGCTGTTTTTCTCAATCTTTAGTAATATTTTATCCGTGACTTCAAAATTTTTATCTTTTCGAAGGTTTTGGATCCTGTTGACAAGCTCCCGGGCAAGGCCTTCTTCTTTAAGTTGAGGTGTAACTGTAATATCCAACGCAATTGTCAGATTCCCGAGGTTCGACACTGCCCAACCCGGAATATCTTCGGTAATGATTTCAACATCTTCAGGGCGTAACTCAACTTCAGCGCCGTCAATATCCAGTAGATACTTGCCTTCTTTTTCCAGCATAACGATATCTTTCTGATCAAATTGTGCAAGAGCAGTGGCAATTTGCTTCATCAGTTTACCATACCTTGGCCCTAATGATTTAAAATTAGGCTTTATTTTTTTGATAAGGATATCAGATGTATCGGAAAGGAAATCGATTTTTTTAACATTAACCTCCGACATGAGTAGACTTTTCACTGAATCCAGCTGTTTTTGGAAATGATCATCCGTAACAGGGATCATTATTTTATTTAAAGGCTGACGAACCCTTAAGTTGGTCTTTTTTCGTAGCGACAGGATCATAGAAGTAAGAGTTTGAGCAAGTTCCATTCTTTCTTCAAGAATTTTGTTGATGTTGTCGGTATTTACAACCGGGAAATCAGTAAGATGAATAGATTCAGCCTTTTCTTTTCCGGTGACGTTATTAAGGTCGAGGAAAAGGTTTTCCATGAAGAAAGGAGCAATAGGAGAAGCCAACTTGGCTACAGTGACCAGGCATGTATAAAGTGTTTGATATGCAGCGATTTTATCATCGGAGAAATCACCTTTCCAAAACCGTCTTCTACTTAGCCTTACATACCAGTTACTTAGATAATCAATAACAAATTTCTGTATAGCTCTTCCAGCTTTTGTTGGTTCATAATCATTAAAACAGGCATCAACTTCCTTAACCAGGGTGTTTAGTTCAGATATGATCCATCGGTCGATTTCCGGTCGTTCCTGAACAGGTATTTCTTCCTCAGAAAAATTAAATCCGTCAATATTGGCATAAAGGGCAAAGAATGAATAGGTATTAAACAATGTACCCAAAAATTTTCTTTGTACCTCCACAACACCGGCTATATCAAATTTCAGGTTATCCCATGGTTGAGCATTGGTGATCATATACCAGCGTAACGCATCAGGCCCGTATTTATCAACAGTTTCAATCGGGTTGACAGTATTGCCGAGACGCTTTGACATTTTATTGCCATTCTTATCCAGCACCAATCCATTGGAGACGCAAGTTTTGTATGATACTGAATCGAAAAGCATCACCGAAATGGCATGTAAGGTGAAAAACCAGCCTCTGGTCTGGTCAACTCCCTCAGCAATAAAATCGGCAGGGAAGTAATCTTCAGGTGCAACTGATTTATCGAAAGGATAATGAATCTGAGCATACGGCATTGCCCCGGAATCAAACCAAACATCGATCAGGTCGGGTTCCCTAAACATTTTCTGCCCGGTTGGAGACACCAGTACAATATTATCAACATAAGGACGGTGAAGGTCAAATGAGTTGTAATTTTCTTTGGACATATTGCCAGGCACAAAAGATTCAAATGGGCTGGAATCCATAAATCCGGTTTCAATTGCCTTGCTCACCTCTTCTTTTAATTCCTTAACCGATCCGATGCATTTAATTTCTTTTCTGTCATTAGTAACCCAGATCGGTAAAGGGGTACCCCAGAATCGCGATCGTGACAGGTTCCAGTCAACAAGGTTATCAAGCCAGTTTCCGAAACGCCCTATACCGGTAGCTGCCGGCTTCCAGTTAATGGTGTTATTCAACCTGATCATTTCGTTTTTAAAGGCAGTAGATTTAATAAACCACGAGTCGAGCGGGTAATACAAAATGGGTTTGTCAGTCCTCCAGCAGTGTGGATAAGAGTGAACGTATTTTTCTGTTTTGAAAGCTTTATTCTCTTTTTTTAACTTAACGATGATATCGAGATCAACACTATCGGCATTTTTTAACGGGTCGTTATCCCGGTAATATTCATTTTTCACAAACCGGCCGGCAAACTCCCCCATTTCATCGGTAAATTTCCCTTGTTTATTAACTAACGTAAGGGAGCCGAGTCCATTTTCTTTGGCAACTTTAAAGTCGTCAGCCCCAAAGCTTGGAGCAATATGTACTATTCCCGTACCTTCATCGGTGGTAATAAAATCGCCGGTAACTACTTTGAAAGCATCTCCATCTTTTGGCTGGGCAAAGGGTAGTAATTGACTGTAACGAATGCCTTCAATATTTTTTCCTTTAAATTCCCGGATGACTTTATAGGGGATATTTTTTTGTCCGGGTTCGTAATCTTCAAGGTTAAGGTCTGCGTTTTTCTCAGGGAAAAATTTATGAAGCAGATCCTTCCCAAGAATCAGGGAAACAGGGATATTTGTATAAGGATTAAATGTGTTTACTAAAACATAAGTAATGTCAGGGCCTATGGCCAGGGCAGTATTTGAAGGCAATGTCCAGGCGGTTGTTGTCCATGCAAGAAAGAAAACTTCACCGTGAGCATTCCGGTAAAGGGATTCTGATTTTTCATTACGGATAACTTTAAATTGGGCAGTTACGGTAATGTCTTTCACATCACGGTACGAACCCGGCTGATTAAGCTCGTGGTTACTGATCCCTGTTCCTGCTGCAGGTGAAAAAGGTTGAATAGAGTACCCTTTGTATAATAATCCTTTCTTATGGAGTTCAGCCAGCAGATACCAGACACTCTCGATATATTTATTATCAAAAGTAATATATGGATGCTCGAGATCAACCCAATAACCAATTTTCAGTGTCAGGTCATCCCACATATCCTTATATTTCATAACCTCATTACGGCAGGCGTTGTTATAATCTTCAACGGATATGGTTTTTCCAATATTTTCTTTGGTGATACCGAGTGTTTTTTCAACGGCGATCTCAATGGGCAGTCCATGTGTATCCCAGCCTGCTTTACGCCTTACGAAATATCCTTTTGATGTTTTATAGCGGCAAAAGATATCTTTAATCGTCCGGGCCATAACATGATGAATACCTGGAACGCCATTGGCAGATGGCGGGCCTTCATAAAAAACAAAGGGTTTATGGTCTTTACGCGTTGACAGGCTTTTTTCAAAAACAGTATGTTCTGCCCAGTATTTCCGGATAGTACTTCCTATTATAGGCAAGTCCAATTGTTTATATTCTTTGTATGCGCGTCCCATTCAATAGCCTTTATATATTTTGTTCAAAAGGGGTGCAAATTTATATAATTTTATTGATATATCACAGGTTTTTAAAGATTGAGTCTACTCCGAAAAATTAATTTTTTGCCACAAAGTCTCAAAGGCACCAAGATCCACTAAGCTTTAAATTTTAAACATTTGTTCCTTTGTGAATCTTGGGGTCTTAGTGTCTTAGTGGCATTTTTTACTTTTTGATTTATCTGAGCAGACTCAAGGTTCAATGTTTGTGGTTTAGGGTTAAGGGGAGTTGTTCGGGTACAATATTCAAAATAAATTACTGATGGAGGGTAACGAATTAGGGATTTTCGAATTAACAGTATAGCAGGGAGTAGTTTGAAAATTTGAAAATCATCAACAATGGAAAAAGATCATTTACAGCAAGAAGTTAAGGAGAGCATCAATGAATTTTACAAA
>JAUXII010000207.1 GCA_030621075.1 Lentimicrobiaceae bacterium | reverse complement strand
ATAGCCGCATTGAAGGTCATTTTCGATTTGACAATATGCAATCAATTTTTCTGGAAATTTTGAATAATTATATTTCATTCGATCAATCTTTATCAGAAAAAGAGGAAAGCCCGGAAAGCGATTTTATATTTAATGCTTATTTGAAGAATACAGAAAGCATGTGTGATCTGTTTTTTCCATTTTTGAAGTTAGCTCAGGATACGTATATTCAAGGAAATGTTAACTCGAAGCTGCAGCATTTCAATTTTGATGCAAATTCTTCATTAATAGAGTATAGCGGGTTGAAATTTGAGGATTGGTCATTAATTGCTGCTACAATCGATGACGAGGTGCTTCTAAATACTACTGTAAAGCACCTGTGGCTGATTGATAAAAAGGGAGCACAGCCATTAAAGCTAGGCCTGGATCAATTAGCACTGAAGATGCATATTGATAATGATAGTTTAAATTATAATCTTGAATGGAATGATGTTGGTCCGGATGAGAGCGATATTGGTGGGCTGAAAGGGTTTGTAGCCATGAATAATTACCCTGAAATAACAGCAGCAATATCACAAGCCACCATGGTTTTTAATGACACTACGTGGATTGTTCAACCGGGGAATTTATTTGTTTTTGATACAACTTCATACTCTTTCAGGGATTTTAAGGTTTTTTCTGAAGGAAGTGGATTTAGCCTTGAGGGCACCATTTCTGAGAACCCTGATGATGTGTTGGATGTTTCACTCACTAATCTTGATATTTCCAATGCCGATCTTATTTTTGATAAAAACGGCCTTGATGTTGATGGCATCATTAATGGTCATCTTTCCCTGAAGGAAATGTACCATTCGCCTAATATCATTTCTGATTTAACAATACGGAATTTCTTTTTTAACAAAGAAGATTTAGGAGATGCTTCTATCAGAACAGCCTGGGATAATGAACAGGAACAATGGAATATATTTGCTGAAATAGTTTCAATGGGTAATGATAAAAAGTATAAATCGCTTGACCTCACGGGATATTATTCACCTAAGAATAAAGATGATCAGTTACGCCTTAATGCATCACTTAATAATTTCAGGATCACCTTGTTATCACCGTTTTTTACCGGATTTATGGATAACCTGACAGGTTATGCCTCAGGAAATCTTGTTTTGAAAGGCGATACATCCGGCGCTACCTTAACCGGGGCGATCAAAGCACGTAGGGGCGAATTCAGGATAAAATTTCTTAATGCAACTTATTCTTTTTCAGATCAGATATTATTTACAGAAGATGCAATCGTTTTCGATAGCCTTCTTGTTTTTGATCAAGCAGGAAATAAAGCATTAGCTGACGGGCAAATACAACATGATTTTTTTAGAAATATTATTATTGACCTCCACATTGCTACCGATAACTTTACTGCTCTTAATACAGGGAGAAATGACAATGATTATTTCTATGGCGACGCTGTGGCTACAGGCGCTGTTAACATATCAGGCCCGGTAGAGGATATTTTTCTTGATGTGAATGCCCGATCTGAAACAGGTACCAGGATTTATATCCCGATAAATTATACAGCCGATGTGTCGGATAACTATTATATACGTTTTGTTAACCGGGAAGAAAGTAACCCTACTGTACCAGAGTCAACTACAGGTAGTTTGGGCCCATCAATGAATTTTGAGTTTGATGTTACACCGAAGGCTGATATAAAACTTTTTCTTCCAATGCAAATGGGTAATATTGAAGCAAATGGAGGCGGATTGATAAAAATGACTATCAACCCTGAGGGTGAAGTTGAAATGTACGGCACATATTCAATTGAAGAGGGGTCGTTCTTTTTTACCCTTCAAAATATGATCAGCCGAACATTCAGGCTTCGACAGGGTGGTGCAATCAGCTGGACAGGTGATTTATACGATGCCAGTGTTAATCTGAAAGGTGTATATTCAGTTAGAGCCCCACTTAGCAGCCTTCCACTGTCGATAACAGATTCATCTCTTTATAACAAGCGAATTCTGGTTGATTGTGTAATTGGCCTCTCAGGAAGTATCTATAATCCGGATATTAACTTTACCATTGAATTACCCAACGTTACCTCTGAAGTAAGAGAACTTGTATATAACGCTATTGATACAACAAATGAAGTTTTAATGAACGAACAAATGATCTCCCTGCTTGTTTTGAATAGCTTTAGCTTTAACACCGGTGGAAATTCATTTGCAAAGAATATGGGTTTAAACTCCTATGATATTTTAGCTAATCAATTGAGTAACTGGCTTTCCAGGATTAGTGATGATTTTGACATTGGTGTGAATTATTTACCCGGAGATCAACTTACATCCGAGCAACTTGAGGTGGCCATGTCAACACAATTGTTCAACGATAGGGTGTTGGTCAATGGTAACTTTAATGTGCTGGGATATGAGCAGTCAAATACAAGTAATATTGTTGGTGATGTGCTGGTTGAAATCAAAATGACTCCTGATGGGAGAATTAGAATGAGGGTTTATAATAAATCGAATACAATTGATCTAAGCAATGATAATACCCCATTTACACAAGGTGTTGGAGTTTCATATCATAAGGATTTTGACCGGATTGGAGAACTCTTCCAAAGGAAAAAGAAAAAGAAAATTGATAATGAGCAGTAAAAATTGATAAATTCTACTTAAAGAATATTCTATGAAAAAAATGACTTTTACTATGGCCTTGACGTTAGTTTTTTCACTGACTTTTGCCCAAATTACCATTAACCAGGATGATATGCCTGATGTAGGAGACACTATTAGGACCACTTTCACATTAACAACCGGCGGAGTTGATTTTACCCTTACAGGGGAGGAGTTTACCTGGGATTTCTCAACGCTTGGACTTATGAATCAGGAAGTTGATACATTTGTCAGTGTTTCATCCACACCTTTCCTTTACCAAATTATTTTTTTGTATCCTTTTGTGGCGACAATTGCCTCACCCCAGCCTGATTTTGACTTTATCCCTGGATTTGAGGTTACTGATGCATATCTTTTTTATAAGGAAAGCAATAACTTTTTTGGAATGGCCGGTTTAGGTGTAAATATGGCTGGGATACCGCTTCCGCTAAAATTTGGTAATCCCGACATTTATTATCAGTTTCCTGTTGAGTATGATAACATCGACTCTTCAAATTCTTCTTTTTCACAGAATATCCCTGAGCTTGGATTTTATAGTACTGAAAGAAACCGTAAAAATACAGTAGATGGATGGGGAACACTTATTACTCCATACGGATCTTTTTCAACACTCCGTATTAAGTCGGAACTGGAGATACATGACAGCATCTATATTGATTCTCTCGGATTTGGTTTTCCTGTTAACAGAAGCATTGTGGAATATAAATGGTTAGGCAACGGATTTGGTATTCCTTTACTGCAGGTTACTTTTGAAGGTTTGCTTACAACAGTATCCTATATTGATTCTTTAAGAAATCCTTCGCAAATCGTTAAAGCACAAGTATTTAATCATGAGCTGATAG
>JAUXII010000227.1 GCA_030621075.1 Lentimicrobiaceae bacterium | reverse complement strand
AGCAATTTTTATATACTGGTATATCCTTAATTAAAATATTCCTGTTAATGTTAGCTAAGATCAAATCATATTTTCTTGTTCCAGGAGTAGATGCATCACCAAGATGAACGATTATGTCAGAAACATTATTTTTAATGATGTTTTCCTTTGTGTTATCATAAGCCCATTGATCATTATCAATTGCAGTAACCTGAATTGCACCCATTTTTGCGGCCAGGATAGCTAATACACCGGTACCACAACCCATGTCCAGAACAGTCATTGATTTTGGGTTTATCTCAAAAAGAAGCTCAATCATCATTGCTGTTGTTTCATGATGAGCTGTACCAAACGACATTTTGGGCTCAATAATAATATCAAATTTCAAATCCGGCACAGGTTGGTGAAAAGGTGCTCTGATTGCGCATTTCCCTGGAATAATGACAGGTTTATAATTTGATTCCCATACAGCATTCCAATTTTTGTCATTAATAAGGTTATGCTCAAGGGTGATGATAGTTGAATTTTTTTTAATAAACTCAAGATCATTCACTGCTTCAAAGTCAAATTTATTTGCAGGAATATAAGCCTGCAAGCGTTCAGTCTCTTCCATAAAACTTTCAAAACCGATTTCTGCTAATTCAGCTGTTATGTTTTCTTTAAGCAATTGATTGTTTGGCAACCTCAGTATTAATTCAATATAATCCACTTAGAAACTATTTACAATTTTAATAAACTCCTCAGAAACCAGTGATGCTCCGCCAATAAGCCCTCCATCAACATCAGGATTCGAAAAAAGTGAGGATGCATTTTTCGCATTACAGCTTCCACCATAAAGAATGGTTGTTTTTTCTGCAACCTCTTTACCCTGATTTTTTTCAATAATTTCACGAATAAAAGCATGCATTTCCTGCGCTTGTTCAGGTGTGGCAGTTGCTCCTGTGCCAATAGCCCATACGGGCTCATAGGCGATAATAATATTGCTAAAAGCATCATTATCAAGGTGAAAAATAGCTTCTTCCAATTGTTTTTGTATTACCTCGAAATGTTTACCGGCTTCTCTTTCAGGTAGAATTTCTCCACAACAATAAATTGGGATAATGGAATTATTAATGGCGATATCAACCTTTTGTTTTAAAATATCGTTTGATTCGTTGAAATATTTTCGGCGCTCCGAATGACCAATAATGCAATAATCTACATTCATTGACTTCAACATCATAGCTGACACTTCTCCTGTGTAAGCGCCTGATTCAGCCTGATAAATGTTTTGCCCGCTAACCTCAAATTCTCCTTCGGTGGCAGCAACATCCCCTGCCAATTCAAGATAAACAGCTGGAGGGGCTATAATGACCAGGGCCTTTGATTCCTTTTTTTCAGCCAACAGCTCAGAAATTTCATTTATCAGATCATCCGCTTCAGTAAAGGATTTATTCATCTTCCAATTAGCGATAACAATTTTTTTTCTCATAACAGAACAATTTTTAGTTTATGAATAGCGAATTCTTGGATCAAGAAAACCATAAATAATGTCTACAAAAATATTAATAAACACGAGAATAATTGAAATAAACAGAACAGCACCCATGATAACAGGGAGATCATATTTTTCAAGAGCATCAACGATTACAACACCTATTCCGTTCCAATCAAAAACATATTCAACAAAAACGGCCCCTGCTGTCAGTGATGCAAACCACCCTGAAACAGCAGTTATTACAGGGTTAAGGGCATTTCTAAGTGCATGTTTGAAAATAACCTGGTAATAGGTAAGCCCTTTGCTTTTTGCTGTTCTGATAAAATCTTGTGAGAGGACTTCGATAAGCGAGCTGCGTGTTAACTGAGTTACAACTGCAAGAGGGCGAATGCCAAGTGTAAAGGCCGGCAAAATAAGATTTTTAAGATCGAGATATTTTCCTTCTCCAAAATCGTCAACAGTGTATAAACTTCCTACCATATTTAACCCTGTGAATTTGGCCAGTACAAATGCAAATAGCCACGCAATAAGGATTGCTGCAAAAAATGAAGGAATTGACATTCCCATGACAGAGAAGATTTGTGCCAGCTTATCGAAAAACCTGTTTTTTTTAACTGCGCTAATAGCACCGATGATTGTTCCAAGCACCATGGCGAAAGTAATAGAAACGACAGCGAGGAGCAATGTTTTGGGAATCGCTTCTGACAAAATCTCCGAAACCCTTCTTTTACTTTGGTATGATCTTCTAAGGTATGGTTTTTTAATAATGATAATTCCATGGCTACCAATTGTAACAATATTTTTATAACCTGTATATTTAGTACTGTCAAGATACCAAAAACTATCCGGACTATCTTTGACATGGTAGGAGACAGGCGACAAATCATTTAGAAAATTAACATATTGAGTAAATAAAGGCTTATCGAGGCCCAGCTCTTTGCTTATTGCCTCGACAGTAGTTATATCAGACCGTTGTCCGAGCATCATACGAGCAGGATCACCAGGTAAAACATGAAAGAGGGCAAAGACAACGGTAATAACCCCCAATAATACCAGGAAACCATAAAATAATCGTCTGAAAATATATCTGGTCATAAAGGGTTGAGTTCAAAATGAATGATAAAAGTCCTAAACAATAAACACCCTACCTTGTCATTTTTTTATTCTATGTTTATCTCTCCTGGCTTTTTAAGAGATCTTTTTTCAATGAAATATAATCCGGGAAACCACGATAATGCCATTTATTTATTATAACCCCATCTTTAAGAAGTAATAACCCGGGGTTTGAACGAATCATTGTTTTAAGTACGGTATCATCAGCGTTGTATATTTCATAGTCGATTAAATGGGTCGCTTTGAATTTGTTAATTTCTTCATTTGTTGCATTGGTCAAAAGAATGAATGAGTAACCGTCATCTTCAGCTTGAAGGAAAAAATCATTTATTTTTTGAGATACGTGATTATTTGCTTTCGAGAGATCATAAGAGATGAGAATAAATTGATAGTCGCGATTGCCGATAAAAAGATCAGTAATATCATTTTCATCATTATCAATAATTTGCAGTTCATGACTTCTGGTAACCGACGAATGATCAATACGCTGATCAATGAATTCCCATTGAGACATCCAAACACTATCATTCCATGGTAATTCATGTGATAACATCTCTTTTTCTTCGCCTGTTTGCTTGTTTTTATAAATCAGGTAGGTTTTTGGTTTGACAGTGGCATTGGGGGTCAGGTCCTGACCAACCTTCCATTCACGGAAATCAATTATTGGTAAGTTTTTGCTTGCATAGATCGTGAAGCTTGAAAAGAAAAATAGTAAAATAATGGC
>JAUXII010000175.1 GCA_030621075.1 Lentimicrobiaceae bacterium | reverse complement strand
CCGGATTTCAAACGCCAAAGGCACACAAATCATTAGCCCTGTTGGTAGCCTATACTTTACTTTAGATTTTCACAATCCTCCTGTAAATCATTTCCTCACCCACAATAACTTGCAGATAGTAAATTCCCGGAGAAAACTCCCCTGTCTCAAAATGTAGTTTATTTTTACCTGACCACATCATTCCGTTTTGCAGACAGGATACATTCCTAGCGTATTGATCAATAAGGTTTATCTGAATAAACTTTGCCGACCTTAACTCAAGCTCAATAAACATACTCTCGGAGAATGGGTTAGGATAACTTATAAAAGAAATGTCAGTTGTTAAGTATTGGACAGTATTGGTATCGCAGGGTATAAATTCTGTTCCTGGAGAACCCCCTACGCATCCATTCTTCCAGTTAGCGTAATTGTTTAATTCGCCATCATAATCGATTAGTTCAACCGTTCTACCGGTCCCGTTTGCCTGATCAGGCCAGGGGTATCCGCCTTCATAACCAATTTGAACAATGTATTGCCCGAATGGATCTGATATCATGATCATATCTCCGTTCATGCTGAACCCAAAATCAAAAGGGCCAACATAGGGTTCAATATCCGGATAAATATTTTTGAATTTAACTGTATCCTGAACAATCAATAAATACTCCCCGGGGAACATGACAATGGATGAAGGAAACTCATAATAATGATATGCTGACTCATCTTTAAAACCCCACCCTCTTAGCTCAACAACAACAGTATCGTGATTATAAATCTCCACCCAATCTCCTGCATCAAGCTCAACAGATGATTGGTAATTGAACTCTGTTACAACAATTTTGGAAGTATCATGGCAAATAAACGAAGGAGCATCCGGAGATCCCCCCAAACAACCGGATTTCCAGTTTAAAGGACTATTTAAAGATCCGCCGTAATCTATCAATTCCAGTGTTCTGCCCGTTCCACTGACGTTTGAAGGCCAGGGTTCGTCACTTTCATAAGCTATGTAAACAATTTGTTGTCCGAAATCATCAAATAGCCTCACCTCGTCTCCCCCACTGCCAAGTCCAAAATTGAACGGACCGCAATAATTTGTTATTTCAGGGTATATTTCATGGAAATCAAGGATGTCATTTACAACAACAAGGTAATCACCGGGATCAATAACCAACGTATCCTGAAATAAAAAAGAATGGCTGTTATCATCATCTTTTAAAACCCAACCTGACATACTAACAGAGATGGTATCATAGTTAAATAGTTCTATCCAATCACCGGCATCCTGCCCTTCATATGATTTGTAATTGATCTCTGTTACAATAAGTTTCATGGTATCGTGACATGTAGAAAAAGCCCTGCCCGGTGAACCACACAGACAACCATTCATCCAATTTTCCGCATTATTCATATCACCATTATAATTAATAAGCTCGATTGTGCGCCCTGTGCCACTTGCTCCTGCAGGCCATGGAAATTCAGTTCCATAAGTAATGCTTTTCAGCAAATGTCCGTATCGGTTCACTAAACCTAATTGCTCTCCCTGACTGCTTAAACCAAAATTAAAAGGCCCCAAAACATTTTCCAGCTCGGGGTAAACGTCACAAAACTTAGCTGTATCCCTGGCCAAAACAAGATATTCGCCTGGTAATAAAATAGTTCCTTCAGGAAACAGATATGTATCATCTGAGTCATCAATGAACTTCCAGTTGCCCAAATCTACCGGTTCGTTGTCATGATTATACAACTCAATCCAATCTCCTGCATCTTTATTGATATATGATTCATAATTGATTTCAGTAAAAACAATGTTCGCAGTATCAGGGAAACCTGCAAAGTGGGCTGTAATCGTATCTGTTTTAACAAATGGATATTTAATCACATCACTTGAATCAGCCAGCGACAACGAATCAGTTGTTTGCCAGAAAGATAGTTCATATCCTGGGTAAGGGATAACTTCAATAGTAACAGGGATGCTGTCGAAATAAATGCCGCTCCATGGAAGCGAATCAATGGTGATAGTATTGATTTTAATTTTTGCTGCTCCCGGAGGGTTAGTTAGAAGCGTGAGCGTGTCATATTTTTCAAGGTTAAAAACCTCAACAATGTGTTCCCGCACATAACTTGGCCTTTCCTGGATAAATCCCTTTAACTTTGTTTCGATGTGATAATTTTCCCAACTACTAACAGATCCACCCCATTTATCTTTGTGCCGGTACATCTCCGGTTTCAAATGTTCTTTCAGCGAATCAAGGTGAGCTGCAAAATGACCTGGTGAAAAAATCGTATTTAACAGGTCGGCATACCTGTTGATAAAATATTCTTTATACCCATAATTTGACAAAAGATTTGTAAAAATAACAGATGAATAATTAACAGAATCTTGTACTATTTTGTCGAGATAATTGATTGAAGGGCCATTTGAAGAAAATAACCATTGGCTGGCATCCACATCCAGGAAAAAATACCTCCATCTGGTATCCTGTGTTTTCCAGCATTTTACATTATGATGAGGCCAATCCGTATTAATGATGAACATTTCGGTGATCATATAATCTGAAAAATTCTGTAAATCAAGTTGAGAGGCAACATAATCAAAATCTTCAGGTTGACTTAAATCATGCGAGGTGATAAAGCTAATTAACGCAAGAAAATCGTGATTTGACCCCTCAACTGCCTGAGCCTGGTTCTCAAGTATAATGACCTGTTCAGGTGGAATTTGATAATTATCGGCCAGGTAATATTTCCCAATCTTCTCCCGAAGGTTATGGACTCCCCAATATTCTCCATTATAAAAAAGAAGTACAGGATCATACTCCTGTATATCAATATCTGTAGCAGGTTGAATAAGTTTATGAACAAGTGCGTCTCTCATAAAGGCCGAATAGAAATCATTGCCGGCATTTCTTAAAATAAGTCTTTTGAATTGGTTTATCTCCTTATCTCTGAAGAATTTATAGCTAAATTCCGAAAGGCCATACTTTCCTTTTCCCATGATACGGAAGCTTTTCATGGGCAGTCCCCTGGTCCATCCACCATGAATTTTCCCTCCGGCATCCTGATCAATCTGAATTGCTTTATTTTCATCGAAATATTCGACATGAATAGGTATCTCACAATCTTCCCAGAAATTGGCTCCGAAATAGGGCCAGTTGGGTTGAGCATTGGGGCCCTTTACATATATGCCATTTTCCCAATCCCATAAATTATAAGGGTCAGTGCTTACAGAAACGATGGGGAAATTTGAAGAATCGTTAATAAAATAGGTATTGGTCAAAATATCTCCCCGGTAATAGTTTTCTTTGAAACATGCCGCTCTCAAAACTGTGGTAGTATTAAAAACGATAGGATCACTATATATTGAAGATGTATCAGAAGGCATACTTCCATCAGATGTGTATCTAATGCAAGTGGTGGAATCAGGTGTAGCGAGATACAATTCAACAGAATCCTGATAAAACCCACCGGGAAGCGAACAATCCGGAATTGCTTCTGTCACCCCAAGAAGTGTAAATGAATTATTATTGGTCGAATCCGGGCTTGTGTCCGGGAATATTCGAAGGGTAGTATCTCCATCAGGAAAACGGCCCGCTGATATATCAAGCTGTAGAAATGGAGTGTCAAAATAATCAACCTCTGCGCCTGTTGAATCAGACAAGATAATCGCCTCCCCTTCAGCCTTAATGGAAAAATTTGTATGCAGATGAAGTTTATCTGCATAAAACCACTCTGGAGGATCTCTATAAAATGAGGATGAATCGTTCAGGCTAACCGAAAAGAAAGGTATGATTGACAGGTCACCGTCTGCCCAACGGCTATGGGCCTGAATAGTAAGCACGTTTGGCCCATTAACAAGAATATTCTTCAATTCTTCTTTGTTGATGTAAAAGTCCTCCGGAACACCCCCCTGGTACATTTGAGCTTCATGATAACTAAAAGCAGGAGCTGTGAAATGAGGGAT
>JAUXII010000044.1 GCA_030621075.1 Lentimicrobiaceae bacterium | reverse complement strand
GGCGGCCAGTGAGCCATTAACCCCCCCTGGTGCACCTCTCACACCACCTTAAACCGACTCATAATGCTCCTATTCTTCTTAAACCAGCGTACCATCTGAAAGGTTGGAATATTGGTGACCAGGTATGGTTTGCCAAAAACCTGGCTTATGAGATTTCCGGCAAAGAAATAACTGATTATACACAATGGAGAAACAACTCTGCTTATGACGGATGGTGTTATTACGATAACGCAGAAACCTTTCGTGATTTCGACTATAAAATGTCAGGGAATTCAATCAGGTGCGTAAAGGATTGATTCATACATATTATGTGAAGAGCTATGCATATCCCCGCCTTATAAGGCCTGGTTTTAAAAAAAATATTACTTTAACCGCGTGAAAATGCAAAAAGCCATACTAGTAATTGCCTTTCTAATAACCGGGTTCCATTTATCTGCGCAAAGCATCGACGACCTATCCTTTGGTACAGATAGTACATTTGAGATAATGACATGGAATATTGAATGGTTCCCCAAAAACGGACAAATTACTGTCGATTATGTATCTCAAATAATTGAGGCCCTTGATATTGACCTGATTGCCTTGCAGGAAATTGATATCAAATCCTGTTTTGTGGAAATGGTGGAAAACCTCGATGGATGGGATGGGTATTATGTTGATAGCGAATATTTGGGACTGGCTTACATATACAAAAGTGATGAAATTGAGGTGTTGGATATTTTTGAGATATATACAACCTTATGGCGTGCTTTTCCAAGAGCTCCATTGGTGATGGAAATGAATTACAAAAATGAGAACATGATTATTATCAATAATCATTTGAAATGTTGCGGCGATGAAATTCTAAATCTTAACGATCCATGGGATGAAGAAACGAGGCGGTTCGATGCCTGTAACTTGCTGGAAGAGTATATTAACTCCTATTATCCGAATGACAAGGTAATCATGTTGGGTGATCTCAATGATATACTTATTGACAACCCGGCTAATAATGTATTTACGGCCTTTTTAGATGATGACGAAAACTATCTGTTTCCCGATATGGATATTGCAGAGGGAAGCAGTTCAGGATGGTCTTATCCGGGGTGGCCTTCCCATATTGATCACATATTGATTACGAATGAACTATTTGATGAATTCGAAGATGATAACTCCGATATCCGGACCATTAAAATTGATGAGTATCTTCCTGGTGGAATGTATGAATACGATGCAAATATTTCCGACCACCGCCCCGTTGCCTTGAAATTTATTGGTTCGGGAAACGCCGGTTTCAATGATGTTGCTTTTCACAAAGTAAATCTGTCCAACTATCCCAATCCCTTTAAAAACACAACCACAATATCATTCGATCCTCTCCCGGGAAACAGTGAAATTGAAATCTATACTATGAATGGACAAAAAATTCAATGTTTTTCTGTTTCCAGGCATCAATCTTCCATAGTTTGGAATGCAAAAGGTTTCCCCCCGGGTGTTTTTTATGCCAAACTCATTGTCGATAAAAAGGTAAGGGCCGTTACAAAAATGGTGTTGCTAAAATAAAAACCCCTCTTTTCCTCTCTTCCTCTCTTCTTCTCTTCATTTCGCATATCGTTATTCCCTATTCGGATATCGGATATCATATTTTCTCTTTTCTCTTTTCTCTTCTCGCTCTCCTTTACTAAAGCACTTCTTAAATCAAACATCCTTTGTTCCTGTTCTACTTCAAAAATCAACAATCCTCTGTTCCTTTATTCACTATTCATCCATCATCCATCAATAATTTCGCATATTGTATTATTAAATACTGAAGTTTCGCACATATTTTAACATATTGTTTTTTAGATATTTTCAATATAGCTTTATTTTCTAAGGTATTGATATATAATTATATAACTCAATCCAACTCGGGATTTTTAATAGAACACGGATGACGCTGATTATACTGATTAACACAGTTTTTATCAGTGCGTATCTGTTAAATCCGTGTCATCTGTGTTCCATTTGTTTGTTATGTTAATGAATCTCAGCATAATAAACTAATGCGAAACATTAGTTAAATAGTATTAATTTTTAAAAAAAGCATTTTATTGCCTTTTATTGCGTATATTTGCACATAACTGGCAATATATTACTCATGGACTACAATATTTTATTAAATCAGGACATACTCTCGGACTTAGGTAAAAAGCTAAAACAGCACCGTCTAAACCAAAACCTCTCTTCCGGGGAATTAGCTAAAAAAAGCGGCGTTAGCGTCAGAACAATCACAGGGTTTGAACGAGGTGAGAAAAACATTTCGCTCCTGAATTTAATCGAGTTACTTCGGGTGTTAAAATTAGTGAACAACCTTAGCGAACTACTACCGGAACTTCCAACAATCAGCCCGCTGGAACTGATTGAACTCGAAAAGAAAAAAAGAAAAAGAGCAAGAAAATAAATGGGAATTGAAGTTTACATATGGAATAAGTACGTTGGAGCACTTGTTAAAACTCCAGAGGGAATCGCATTTCAATATGATCCTGAGTTTAAAAAAATACAACTTGAGCTCTCTCCTGTTAACCTGCCATTAGAGGGGAAAGACGTTTACATCAACGAAGCTGATTGGAAAGCAACGGAAGGAATACCCGGACTCATTTATGACTCCTTACCCGGCCGGTTCGGAACCAATCTGCTCAGAACCTATTTCACAGATAAAGGCCTTACAGAAAAAGATATAGATGTTTTTGCCAAACTGCAATACATCGGATCGCGTGGTATGGGAGCTCTTGAATATCGTCCCGCTACTGAAATAGAACAAACAGACGAGGTAATTTCTATGGAAGAAATCGAAAAAATATCGATTTTAGCAACAAATGGTAAAAAAGCACTTAATACCAATCTCCAGGACAAAAAAGCATTACTTCAAATTCTTCATATAGGTACTTCGGCCGGGGGTGCCAGGGCTAAAGCACTAATTGCCATAAACAAGAATAACGGAGACATAAAATCCGGGCAACTACCACTTGGACCTGATTATGAATATTACTTAATTAAAATTGATGGCGCCAACAAAAAAGAATTGGCTGAACCAAGTGGTTTTGGAAGACTTGAATATACTTACTCACAAATGGCCGTAGATTGTGACATACAAATGGCCGAGTGCTCTTTATATAACAATTTACACTTTCTAACGAAAAGATTTGATCGCGATCAGCACGGAAACAAAATCCACGTACATTCATTATGCGGCATTCTCGGACTAGATTACAACCAGGTTGGACAATACTCTTATGAGCAATACTTTATGACTACACGAAAATTAGGGCTAGGCCAGGATTCAATGGAAGAGATATTCAAACGAATGACCTTTAATGTTTTAGCGCACAACTGTGACGATCACACCAAAAACTTTTCCTTTATGATGAATCAAGATGGCAACTGGTCTTTGAGCCCGGCCTTTGACCTTTGTTATTCATACAATAGTTCTAATGCCTGGGTTAATGGGCACAACATGAGGGTGAATAATAAAAGAACCGGAATTGGTTATGCTGATCTGATGGCTGTTGGCGAGAAATTCAACATCAAGAAACGAAAGGATATTTTCGAAAAAATAAAATCGGTCGTTGATAGATTTCAAGATTATGCCGAAAGAAACCATGTTAAACAAAACCTAATCAACGAGGTTGAGAAAAATCGTCCAAAAATCGAAATTGTGAGGCCCGCCTAAGACTGATAATATCCAATGGACACGATTAGCAAAATAAACAAAATCTTTCTCCATAAATGGAGGCCATATGTTTGGCTGATCATCATCTCGTTGGCTATTTATGCCCAGACGCTGAATTATGGTTTTTCGCCACTTGATGATACATGGATCCTGGTTGAAAGGCTTGATTATCATAAAAAGGGAAGTTAATCTGGTTTATCATTCATCTTGTTACGATGAGCCTCGCACTTCTCACCAAGGAAACATCAGTCATAATACCCGTTGTAGCTTTACTTTATGCAATAATATTCCCTTTCGACAGAAAATATAAGTACTTTATTACAATCTTATCGTGGATCGTTTTGATTGGTAGCTGGGTTTATCTCCGTTCGTTAATATTATCAGATATTTCAGGTATCTCAGAAATATTTTCCCGGGGAACAGTGGTTACTATTCTGCAATCGAATGTGATAGCTGCTGGTAAGGTAATCGTTCCGGTTTTTATTGCAGGTAATTTTCCTTTATGGATCGGTATTCTCTCTGTTCTAATCCCAATAATCCAACATCGCTCTACTTCAGGGGTGTATCGCATGCTAAAAACAAAAATCACAACGCTGCAATCAGGGGAATATCCTATTTCTATATTGGTGAGTTTCAGAAAGCTTATGATGATCTTACTATTTGCTTTAGGTTATCATCTCAAAATCCAATGGCTTATTTCTATTTGGGTTTGTGCTGCTATGAATTGGGCAAATATGATGAAGGCCTTGACCATTTATACAAAGCAAGAGACATGGGGTATGATGTAAACCCAATTGTAGTAAACAGGTTTTTAGATAAGAAGATGAAAGTGGTGGATAATTAACGGTTATGAGTTTGTATCTTTGTCCCTGATCTTGTTACAAAAAAAATAGCGAAAAAGCGTTATCACTCCGCATCACTCTCCTCATTCGATATTTATTATTACTGTTTCTCCAAAATTATTAGTAGCTTTGCTATATTAAATATTATAAATATGCACATACTAAGATATATCTGTGTAACTGTAATCATTTTTATCTGCGCACCGGATATTATAAACGGACAAATTTATTTTACAGACCATCCGGCACCCTCTGAAAAGTCGGTTGAAAAAACTTTTTTTGAGTATATGGACCGGTACCTGCCGACACCGTCTGATGGCTCCTTTGACTCCTATGTTAAAAACCTCAACCCTGCTTTCTTTGAAGAATGGATAGCCTGGATCATGGAGGAAGCAATGATACCGGGTATCTCTTTATGTTTTCTTAAAGATGGCGGATTGTACTGGAAGAAGCATCTTGGATACGCCAATCTCGATCAGAATGTACAGGTGAACGATTCCACCCTGTTTCTTACCTGTTCCCTTTCTAAAACCATTGTGGTTACAAGCATTATGCAACTCTATGAAGCGGGATTGTTCGAACTTGATGATGACATCAATGAGTATCTCCCATTTGAGCTGAAAAATCCAAATTACCCGGACAGTATCATTACCTTCCGGCACCTGATGACCCACCTGTCATCCATTAACGATAATCTAAGCATCCTGAATGGGTTGGTGACCTATGGTTATGATTCCCCGATCCCTCTTGAAGAATTTTTAAGTGAATACCTTATCGAAGATGGGATTTTTTATACACCACAAAATTACTCAATGTTCCCCCCACAAGTTGAATATAATTATTCGAATGTTGGAGCATCTTTACTAGCGTACCTTGTTGAAGTGATCTCAAAAATGGATTTTGAAGCCTATTGTCAGGAAAACATTTTTGGCCCCCTTGGCATGGAGCAAACATCTTTTCGCCTCGCAAACCTCGACACCTCCCTGATTGCCACACCATACCTCCGGCACAACGACACACTAATACCTTCACCTCATCCCGGATTTCCTGTATATCCGGCTGTAACGCTCAGAACCAGTTCCAGTTACCTTTCCAGGATCTTAAGCATGTATATGAAAGGTGGCAGTTACAACCAGGTTAATATCCTGAGCGATTCCACCATCGATTTGATAACTACGCTGCAATATCCCGAAATACTCACCGAAAAACGAATGGGTTTAATCTGGTTTTACAAGTATGGGTTCTTTAAACACGGGGGATATTTCCCGGGTGCTCAGGCGGAATATGGCTTCAGCCGGGATAAAAAATCCGGATTGGTTTGTGTCGGAAACAGTGCCAATCCGGACTGGAGCTGGCTCATGGAATTTCTTTTGCTCAGTTACGCCCATCATTATAAACCATTTTCAGTGGAAGCTATTATACTTGACGATTCAGACGATGACAATGTTCTTGAACCCGGAGAAGATGCAGGAATGACGATTGAGATCCGTAACAACATAAATATAACCGAAATTGCTTCCAATATTGAATTAACGATAACCACCGATGATCCCAACATTAACATTGAAATCCCGGAGTCATTCATCGGAGAGCTGCAATATCTTGAAACAAAAGCGAACATAGACATCCCCTTTTTAATAAATATCGGAATGAACCCTTCACCCTACACATCTACTTTTAACCTGCTCATTGAGTGGGGCGATGACCAGGTTTACCAAACAACTTTCAAACTTGAAATAGGTCAATCCGAGATCCTTCTGGTTGATGATGGAATCAGTTTTGGTGGTCTGTTTATCCAACCCGATATCTGGTATGACCATGTGCTGGATTCTCTGGGCCGGGAAGTACATCATTATGACCTGAACTTATTCGGCGACCCAACTTATGAATTCATTTCTAATTTCCCGGTCATTATATGGTTTGCCGGATATCAAAGTGAAAATACACTGAACGAACAGAACCAGGAGGTTCTTTCGATGTTTCTCGATAATGGAGGCAAACTATTCCTGTCGGGGCAGAACATCAGTGAAGACATCCAGGAAAGTACATTCCTTTCCGATTATTTACATGTTAAACATATCAATGATACTTATGAAGGGCAGGATTCAGTGTGTGGCCTGACCGGAGATCCTATCGGCGATAATTTGTTATTGACATTCAACCAGGCTTATGATGCCATGTTTCAGTTTTCGATGAGTGAGCTCGAACCGGTTAATGGAGGTGAATGTGTTTTTCACTATTTTTCAACCGGTACCGATGCTGCGATTCGGTATGAAAATTCAACTTATAAAACTCTTTTTTTTGGTTTTGGTTTTGAAGGGATCAACAATTTCGACTACCGGCTTGAGGTGATGCAGCGCATCCTGGAGTACTTTGATGAGACAGTATCTACAGATAAAGGATCAACAAACCATAATAAGATCGATTTAAAATTGATCCCAAATCCATGTAGGTCCAACACTCAATTCCGTTATTTCTTAGAAAATCCCGGTGAGGTTACTATAAAAATATTTGACCTGAAAGGCCGCAATATACAAACGATCATTGAGGAACAGCAACCGGCAGG
>JAUXII010000164.1 GCA_030621075.1 Lentimicrobiaceae bacterium | reverse complement strand
ATTACCAGGATATTATGAATGACTTCCTTACCTTTCTGGATAAGATATTTATTGCATACAATGATTATATTGGGGGGTATGCATTACTAATTATATTGATTCCGACCGGATTATTTTTCTCGATTAAATTTAAATTCCTGCCCATTTTAAAGTTAGGGCACTCTTATCGTGTTATTCGCTATGAAAGTACAGGAGACATTGGCGACATCAATCATTTCAAAGCGCTTACCACTGCTCTTTCAGCAACCATTGGCACTGGTAATATTGTCGGTGTTGCTCTGGCATTGTATTGGGGAGGGCCCGGTGCTATTTTCTGGATGTGGGTTACCGGTTTGCTTGGCATGATTTTAAAATTTGTGGAGTGCACTCTTTCAACAAAATACCGAAAGTTAAACAGTGATGGCAGCGTTTCAGGAGGACCCATGTACTACATGGAGCAGGGATTAAAAGAGATGCTGGGTCCTTTTGCAAAAGTTCTGGCTGTTATTTTTGCGGGTGCTGCTATATTGTGTTCTTTAGGCACGGGCAATATGGCTCAATCGCACTCCATTTCTGATGTTATGCTCACGAATTACAACTTCCCGGTTTGGGCAACCGGTTTAGGTCTTTCAATTCTGGCTTTACTGGTGATCGTTGGTGGGATTAAAAGGATTGCGAATGTCACAGCCCGGTTAGTGCCTTTTATGGCTGTTGCTTATTTCAGCAGCGCCATATTGATATTAATAATTTTCTACGACAGAATTCCGCCAGCTATTGCCATGATCTTTACAGATGCTTTCACCGGTACCGCAGCAACAGGAGGTTTCGTTGGATCTGTTTTTATCATGACCTTGGTTTGGGGTGTCAGGCGTGGTCTTTTTTCAAATGAGGCGGGACAGGGATCTGCAGCGATTGCTCATGCTGCTGCCAGAACCAAGTATCCGGTTAGAGAAGGCCTTGTAGCTTCGGTAGGGCCATTGATTGACACACTCATTATCTGCACCATAACTGCACTGGTAATTATTGTTTCAGGTGCATGGCAAAGCGACATCAAAGGTGTTGGAATGACTGTAGAGGGTTTTTCAATAGGGCTGAGTGAAATTGGTTTGGGAGGCATTGGGCGGCATATTGTTGCCGGAGGCCTGCTATTATTTGCATTTTCCACAATTATTGCCTGGTCATATTATGGTACAAGGGCTGCAAATTATCTTTTAGGAGAAAAATCAATAAAGCCTTATCGTTATATTTATGGTGCTTTTATATTTATTGGATCGGTATGGGGTATTGACATAGTATGGCATTTTGTTGATATGGTAATCACCTTCATGACAATACCAAACCTTATTGCCTTGCTTTTACTTACACCTGTTGTTAGTAAAGAGATCAAATTATATTTCTCTGATATGAAAGCTATCAAAAAAAATTAGCACCCTTGTTATTTATATCTTTTTATCTCTCCTGATTTAATTTTTCGCAGGTAAGCAGCGAGGTCCTTTTTTACTTCAGGGGCTAAAATAAATAATCCAAGGATATTAGGAAAAGCCATACTCAAAATCATCATATCTGTAAAGTCAATAACTGCTCCCAGGCTTGAGGCGGCACCAACAACAATCGCACTTAAGAAGAAAATACGGTAAACATTGTCGGCAACTTTCCTGCTTCCAAACCATTTCTCAAACAAATCCCCAACGAGGTAATTAAATCCTGTAATTCCATAGTATGACCATGAAATCATGGTAGAAAAGGCAAAAAGCAAAATCGCAAAAATAAGGATGTAGGGGAACCAGGGGAAAACACTCCCAAAAGCGGCTGATGTCATCTGTGCACCTTCAAGCCCTTCAGGGTTTTCATACATACCGGTAAAAATTAAAACCAATGCCGTCATAGTACAGATTACCACTGTGTCAATAAAGGGTTCAAGCAGGGAAACGATGCCTTCGGTGACCGGCTCATCAGTTTTAACGGCAGAGTGAGCTATTGATGCTGACCCAATACCGGCTTCGTTTGAAAAGACTGCTCTTTGAAAACCAATTATAAGTACTCCCAGTATGCCTCCTTTGAGGGCTTGGGGTGAGAAAGCACCATCAAAAATCAGCCTGAAGGCCTCAAGAGTATGATCAATATTCATAAAAATAATAACAAGCGCTGTCCCAACATAAAGGGCTGCCATAAAGGGAACGATCTTATCGGTAACCCTGGCAATACTTTTTATACCACCAACAATCACCACACCAACAATAATTGCCAGAATAATCCCAAAATAAACACTATAATTATCGAAAAACGGGGAAATAAGTTTTAATTGCGCAAAAGCCTGGTTTGATTGGAACATACTGCCACCACTAAAAGAAGCTCCAAGCAACAAAACAGCAAACACAAAAGCCAAAACTTTCCCTAACGTTCCAAGATTTTTTTTCTTCAACCCTTTACTAAGATAATACATCGGCCCACCGGAGACTTTACCATTTTCATCGATTTCACGATACTTAACGCCCAATGTGCATTCAACAAATTTGGTTGTCATACCAAACAATCCGGCAATTACCATCCATAAAGTTGCCCCCGGACCGCCTGCAGCTATTGCTATAGCAACTCCTGCAATATTTCCAAGGCCTACCGTTCCTGACAAAGCGGTTGCCAAAGCCTGAAAATGAGACACCTCACCTTTTTCACCTGGTTTATCGTAAACACCACGAGTAAGATTAATTGCATGCTTAAATCCCCGGAAATTAATAAATCGCATAAAAAAAGTAAAAAGAAGAGCTCCGGCAATAAGCCAAATAACGATCAGAGGGATCATTTTTGTGCGAACATCTTTATTAGGATGTAGCAGCGGTTCATTCTTTTCATCATAGATAACAGGGTCATAAATTCCAAGAGCGGCAAACGGATCCCAAAACAACCAGGTTGATAATTCCATCACCAAAGGATGAAACCAGCCATTTATTTTTTCTGCTGAAGATGTTGCAGGGATCAATATGCTTAAATGAAGCGAATCATTTTTTGCATCAATTATTATGACGTCAACAATTGTTCCTTCCGTTAAATACCAGGCAACAGGTGAGTTTACCGGTGTGCTTTGATTGGACCATTTATAGATATATGGTTCCGTGCCTCCTGAAACCATCAATTCGATATATGCATTGTTGATTTCTTCCGTTTCATCTTCAATCGTATACTTTACAACCAATTCAGGTTTCTGAGTGATAGACGAAAATTTTAAAACATCCTGAGGTTGTTCAGGTGAAACAAATTGATTTGATATGGTATCATCATTAGGATTTGCCTGAATGGAATAACTGAACCATAATAAAAGAATTGAGATTAAAAATAAAAGAGGTGAGGGTACAAAATGCATCTTATCAATTTTTTTTACTTGAGCGAACAAAGGTGTGAAAAAATATTAATTAAAAAAAGCAGGTCTGCAAGCTGATTTCTCACACCACAAAAAAAAATCGTACTTTTGAGGCTGTAATATAGCATATGGCTTGCTAGTTCATTGCAAACAAAACGCCATACCATCATCAGCCATTACAAAAAAAATGTTACTAACCATATCTTTTGATTTCAATTTTATTCCACTATTGGTGGTTCTGGCTTTGGCCTGGCTGGTACCGGTTAGCATGACCCTTTTTAAGATTAAAAAAGTCCCAACCATAATAGTAGAAATCCTGGCCGGGTTCATTATCGGAAAATTATTTTTAGGATCCATCTCTTTTGAAAGTGCCCGGATTTTAGATTTTCTGGCGTTATCGGGTTTTTTATTCCTGATGTTTCATAGTGGCCTTGAGATAAACGTTGATCAGATCATGGCATCTTTTCCAAAAAAAAAGATAACCTATTCAAGATTTTTAAAGAACCCCCTTCTTGTTGGAATTGTTTTCTTTTTCATTACGATGGTACTGGCTTATGGCAGTGCCATATTTCTCTCATATTTTGTTCACATAAATAATATTTTTTACTATTCTCTGATTCTTGTTACTACGTCGGTGGGAATTATTGTTCCTGTTTTAAAAAACAGGGGTG
>JAUXII010000242.1 GCA_030621075.1 Lentimicrobiaceae bacterium | reverse complement strand
GATTTTCAGGAACCCTAAACCGCCTTGTTAATTATTTCACAATTTCACAATATTATTATTTTAATATTTAGATATATATATAAACCGTTAATTAAAATGTTTCTAAATTCACAATGGAATTTGGTTATGTTAGAAATCAAATATACTTTTGTTCTGTTAATCTAATAACAATATTGCTTTGCTTATAAGTAAACTGTAATAGCCTGATAGATAGATATTTAAAAAAAACACATTTAAATTATGAATTCCACTGTGCAACAGATTATTAACAGATACAAAAAAGACAGATTCAGGTTAATGGATATGTTGATCGATATTCAGGAAGAACTGGGCTTTATTTCGAAGGAAACGGTTAAGGATTTAGCGGATCAACTCGATATGTCAACGGTTGATGTCGAACAAACGTTATCATTTTATCATTTTTTTACGACGGAACCAACCGGAAAATACACTGTTTATCTAAATGACAGTGTAGTGGCAAAAATGATGGGGCGTGAAGAGGTTGCTAAAGCCTTTGAGGAGGAGCTCGGATGCCGTTTCGGTCAGGTTTGTGAAGATAACCTGATTGGATTATTCGCTACATCCGACATTGGTATGAACGACCAGGAACCTGCTGCCTTAATCAATAATGTACCATTCACTAAACTTACTCCGTTTCGGGTCAGGGAGCTGGTTGCTGATATGAGAGCCGGTAAAACAGTATACGAAATGTATACAGAGGGATATGGTGGTGGAAACAATAAGTCTATGCTTGTTCGTTCAATGGTTGCAAACCATATTCGAAGAATAGGCCCGGTATTATTGAATGATTGCTCGCCTGGAGATGCCATTAAAAAAATTGTGCAGATCACGCCGGAAGCAGTGATTGAAGAAGTGAAAGCCTCAAAGATCCGTGGTCGGGGAGGAGCTGGTTTCCCAACAGGCCTGAAATGGGAGTTTTGCCGTGCGGCTGTCGAAAAAGAAAGATATATTTTTTGTAATGCGGATGAAGGTGAACCCGGAACGTTCAAAGATCGTGTGTTACTAACAGAATGCCCCGAGATGATATTTGAAGGAATGGCTATTGGTGGTTACGCTATTGGTGCGAAAAAGGGGATTCTGTATTTAAGGTATGAATATAAATACCTCGGAAAATTCCTTAATGATGTACTTTTCAGAATGCAGGGTAATAACTTACTTGGAAAGAATATTGCCGGACTTGAAGGATTTGATTTTGATATTCGAATTCAATTTGGCGCAGGCGCATACGTTTGCGGTGAAGAGTCCGCATTAATTGAATCGACTGAGGGAAAACGCGGAGAACCAAGAGACCGGCCCCCATTCCCTGTTGAGAGAGGATACCTTGACAAGCCAACTGTTATTAATAATGTTGAAACACTCGCTACAGTTGTTAAAATTATTAACAAAGGAAGTGAATGGTATACCGGTTTAGGCACAAAAGATTCAACCGGTTCTAAACTGTTAAGCATATCTGGCGACTGCATGTTCCCGGGTGTTTATGAAGTTGAATGGGGATTTAGTATTAATGATATGCTGGGGATGGTCGGTGCGACTGAGGTTCAGGCAGTTCAGGTAGGAGGTCCGTCCGGTGCATTGATCGGCCCGGATGAGTTTAATCGTACAATAAGTTATGCAGACCTCGCAACAGGTGGCGCCATGATCATTTTTGGTGAACAGAGAGATCTTTTAAAAGATGTAGTGCTTAATTTTATGGATTTTTTTATTGAAGAGTCTTGCGGATCTTGTTCCACTTGCCGGAATTTCCCCGTTATCTTAAGAAGAACATTGAAACGCATCATTGATGGAAAAGGTATAAGAAAAGATATTGACGATATGGAAGAATGGGGGCAGATACCTATAGTTAGCCGGTGCGGACTGGGACAAACCTGTACCAATCCTATTCTGACTTCGATTAAAAATTTCAGACATTTATATGAAGACCTGGTTGACAAAGATAAAGATTATGTAAGCGAGTTTGATTTAAGCACTGCAGTTCAGGAATCATGTGACTATGTTGGAAGAATTCCGAATATTTAAACTGCCACCTTGAGCGAAGTGTAATAAAAAGTAATTGGTAGTAATTTGTTGTAATTAATTGTTTGCAACTTAAGATAAAAAAAATGAGCAATAAAATTAAATTTAAGATCGATGGTGTAACGTGCGAAGGAGAGAAAGGACAATACATTGTTGATGCTGCATGGGAGAATGGTATTTATATACCTACTTTATGTAATATTCCCGGTATTAAACCTCAGGGATCGTGCCGCATATGTACCGTTTTAATTAACGGCCGGCCCATGACTGCATGTACTACGCCATTGGTTGACGGAATGGAGATTGAAAATGATATTCCCGAAATCAGAGAAATCAGAAAAGCAATTATTGAATCGTTATTCGTTGAAGGGAATCATTTCTGCCCGTCATGTGAAAAAAGTGGTAACTGTATGCTTCAGGCCCTGGCTTATCGTTTTCAAATGATGGTCCCTCGCTTCCCATATTCATTTCCTGTGAAGGGAGTGGACGCATCGCATCCCAAGATTATTAAAGATCAAAACAGATGCATTCTTTGTAAGCGATGTATTAAGTCAATTAAAGATGAAGATGGCAAAAGTATCTTTGCTTTTTACGGAAGAGGCCATAAACTTCGCGTTCATGTTGATCCTGAACTGGCGGATAAACTTACGGATGAACTCGCACAAAAAGCTATGGATGTCTGCCCTGTCGGATCTATCCTGGTAAAAGGAAAAGGGTTTGATGTGCCTATTGGTAAACGAGCATATGATAATGTTCCCATAGGAAGTGATATTGAAGGTAATAAATAAATTAGGAGGCTGAAATTATGAGTAAATTGGTAGTTGCAACAACTTCACTGGCAGGATGTTTTGGATGCCATATGTCGTTACTTGATATTGATGAAAGGATTCTTAATCTGATTGAACTGGTCGAATTTAATAAATCGCCCATCGATGATATTAAAACATTTACAAAGCAATGCGATATTGGTTTGATTGAGGGTGGGTGCTGCAATAGTGAAAATATCCATGTATTAAGAGATTTTCGAAAAAATTGCAAGATATTGGTTTCGCTCGGGGAGTGTGCCATCATGGGTGGCCTGCCAGCTT
>JAUXII010000311.1 GCA_030621075.1 Lentimicrobiaceae bacterium | reverse complement strand
CGAAACCAGTGTTCTACTTGATGAGCAAAATCACCATTACAACGAATTCTCCATGACATTGAAAAATGACATGGGAGGTGTCGTGCTTACATCTTATGTCAGTGTACCAGATAGTTTAAACTATGAAGCACTTTTATTTGTCCCCTGGGATGCGAATATTTCCGGGCTAAATCCCGGGCAAACTCAATTAGTTCTTAAAGACACCGTTTATCACCTGCAATATCCGGTTCTTTCCATCCATAACGATGGGAGCAGTTGTATTGCTGTAAAACGCGAAAAAATAATACCAAAAGATGCTCTAAGCAGGATATCTCAAATAGATGTGTTCAATGCAGATCTTAATAACCCTGTTAATAATTGGCAGCATCTTCCTTATAGCGATTTTGTTTGCGACACAAGCATGCAGGTATCTGATATTAATCTTACTTATTTTGGTTATGATTCACTCATATTGCTCACCAACGAATACCCTCTGACAGCTTCAAACAGTCAGTTTATTCCAAAAAATGGCATCCTCTTTGGCGATCGCTATATGAACCTGGTGCTTAGAAGTTTCACTATTGAAAACGACAGCATTTCAGATATTGATGAAGAACAATTATTTGCATCAATTGATGAACCTATTGTTGATATAGAACAGCCGGTACATCTGTATCCCAATTATCCAAATCCATGTAGAGATTATACACGTATTGGATTTGATATACCCGAAAAACTTTCTGTCAACCTTGAATTATTTGATTTGAGTGGTGTTAGGGTTGCTACATTAGTAAATCAGGAACTTAATCAGGGGCAATATGAAATACCACTGAATACCAACGTGCTTGAACCAGGCATTTATGTTTTTATACTTACCACAAAATACGGAAAGTTGTCATCACGAATGGTAGTGGTGAGATAATTATTGATGAATAAAAATAACGATTAAAAAATTAAAACATTTTTATTAACAATTAAATTTAAAAAGTATGAAAAAGTTTAGAAAAATGATTGCAATTATCGTAGCAACAGCGATAAGTTTAAGTTATGTTGCAAATGCACAGGTAGCCATTAATATCGACGACACCGACCCAAACGTTTCGGCAATGCTGGATGTAAAAAGTACCGATAAGGGGATGCTTATACCACGTATGACACAAGCCCAAATGGAAGGAATAACAAGCCCTGCAGCAGGTTTAAGTGTGTATAACACAGATTTGGATGCTGTTTGTTATTTCAATGGCACCAGGTGGGACTGTATGGATGCCCAGTCGTTGTTCGACAAAACATTTTTCTGTGGGGATGTTTTAAGGGATTTCCGTGATGGAAAATCTTACAATACCGTAAAAATAGGCACCCAATGCTGGATGGCCGAGAACCTGAACATCGGTACAATGATAAACGGAAGCGGTAACCAAACCGACAACGCCACCATAGAAAAGTACTGTTACAGCGACAACACAAGCAATTGCGATGTTTATGGCGGGCTGTACCAATGGGACGAAATGATGCAATATGTTACCACCGGAGGCACACAAGGCATTTGCCCAACAGGTTGGCATTTGCCTATCGATGACGAATGGAAAACATTGGAAATGTATCTTGGCATGTCACAAGCACAAGCTGATGCTACTGGGTGGAGAGGGACAGACGAGGGTGGAAAGCTCAAAGAAGCAGGCACAAGCCATTGGGTATCGCCCAATACCGGAGCGACAAATTCGAGCGGTTTCACGGGCTTACCCGGAGGCTACCGAGGCACGAATGGTACGTTCACCGGTCTCACTGGCGAAGCCTTCTTTTGGTCGTCAAGCGAGAGTGGTTCAGATGCGTGGTACAGGGCCTTGACCTCCTCTTTCGCATCGGTGCGCCGGGACGGCATGGTTCGGGTTTACGGGTTTAGTGTGCGCTGTGTACGGGACTGATTTTGACAATTTCTGCAACTGATAAAGCCATGAAAAAAATTACCAAACATAAACCTATTACAAAAAATCATGCAAAAATTGTTTTAACCGGAAATTTCAATATTAAAAGCAATATTCCATTTGAGGTTTATCGGCAGGCTGTTAAATGTGATGTACATGGATATATCAAATTTCAGGAAGAGGACAAATCGGAAATTGTGGTGGAAGCAGAAAGCAAAGCTGTTGAAACTTTTATCCACTGGCTTATCTTATTTATACAAAATAGGAGAATCCATGTAAACCTCTATTGGTCTGACTCTATTTTAAACTACAAAGAATTCAGGATAATTCACTAAAAATATAAACACATGAAAAAAACAAATTTAATATTATTAATTTTTGGCGGGTTTCTGTTCACTTTTTCAACAGTAACCGCGCAGAACATGCTTGTAAAAAGCAGTTGTTACGTGAAAGTAAAATCAGGTACAACGCTCGATATCAGTAATAACCTAAATATTGAATCCGGG
>JAUXII010000141.1 GCA_030621075.1 Lentimicrobiaceae bacterium | reverse complement strand
TCGATTTATATGGTATATCATTTAGCTCCAGAATAGGCAAAGCATCCATATCGGCGCGCAAACCAATCACTTTCGATCGAGGGTTTTTCCCTTCTATTAAGCCTGTTAATCCTGTTTTAGCAATACCACGACGGAGAGGAATGTTAAGATCCGTAAGAAAAGATGCAATATACCCGGAGGTTTTAAATTCCTGCATTGACAATTCAGGATAGGCATGAAGATGCCTTCGTATCCGGATAATTTCAGGCAGGTATTTTTTAGAAAGTTGCCTGATCATATTTTTAATCTGAGTCATTTTCGAATTCTTTTTTATCAATCGAAGCTTTGTAAAGTATGCAGTTTTTTATAGACGCCGTTCAATTTTAATAATTCACTATGAGTACCTTTTTCAACAATCTCACCTCTGTCTAAAACAATTATCTCATCAGCTTTTTTTATAGTAGAAAGGCGATGCGCAATGACGATGGATGTCCGGCTTTCCATGAGTTTTTCCAGTGCATCCTGCACCAATCGTTCGGACCCGGTATCGAGCGAAGAGGTAGCTTCATCGAGTAACAGGATTGGTGGATTCTTCAGCACTGCCCGGGCAATACTAATTCGCTGCTGCTGGCCTCCCGATAATTTTCCACCTCTGTCACCAATATTCGTTTGATACCCATCTTCAAGCTCCTGAATAAAACCGTTAGCATTAGCTACCGTTGCCGATGCAACAATTTCCTCAAAAGAAGCACCTTTTTTTCCAAGAGCGATGTTATTACTAACCGTATCATTAAAAAGGATAGACTCCTGGGTTACAATGCCCATTAATCCTCTGACATCTGAAATAACAAAATCTTTTATAGGCGTTCCATCAATAAAGATCTCTCCTTTAGTTGTGTCATAAAATCGAGGGAGCAGGATAATGATTGTAGTCTTGCCTGCACCGGAAGCTCCAACCAAAGCGATTGTTTTGCCTTTTTCGATGCAAATATTGATATTTTTCAACACCTCAATGCTATCATTCTCATCATCAGGAGTATAGGTAAAACTAACATTCCTGAATTCAATTTTTTCTTTAAATACGTCAATCCTTTTAGCATCTTGCTTTTCAACAATAACTTCTTCTGCATCCAACACATGTTCTATTCGTTCAATAGAGGCGGCACCTTTCTGTACATTATAAAAAGCTGTAGTCATTGACTTTGCAGGAGGGATCAATTGAGAAAATATCCCAAGGTAAACGATAAAAATCGCAGCGTCAAGGTGTGTTTCGGGATTCAAAACAATCCTTCCTCCAAACCATAAAACAACTACAATCACAATGGCACCGAGAAACTCGCTGAGGGGGGAGGCGAGGTCTCTTTTACGGTATAACTTAATCATAAGCCGCGTATAAGCCTTATTATTCTCATTGAAGTTTTCCGCTGCATCGTTAATGAAATTAAAGGCTTTAATGATCCGTAACCCTGAAATAGTTTCTTCAATAATTGCCAGTAACTCCCCCATTTTTCGCTGGCCTTTTACCGATGTCCTCTTCAGGCTTTTACCAATCCTCCCAATCAAAAAGCCACTCACCGGAAGCAAGACCAATACAAACGCAGTTAATGAGGGGTTGATGATAAATAGAGTAATAACAAAAGAGATGATGGTAATAGGTTCCCTGAATATCGCTTCAAGCGAACTCATAATAGACCATTCTACCTCCTGTGGATCAGAGGTTATCCGGGCGATAAGGTCTCCCTTCTTTTGCTCTGAATAATAAGATAAAGGTAAAATCAGGACTTTCATATACAATTCATTCCTGATATCCTTAATAACACCATTTCGTACGGGTGCCAAAAAAAACATGGCGAGATACCTGAAAAGATTTTTCAAAAAAAACAGCATTACAATAATTATCGATATATATAGCAATACTTTTAACTCCCCGTGCTCATTGATCCATTGGCCAATTGTATAATAAAAGTTGATTTTTAAGGACTCCATGCTATGAAAATCTAACGCAGGGGCGGTTTCAGGAATGTCGGTTGTTTTAAAAAGCATTTGAAGAATAGGGATAAACAAAGCAAAAGAGACCAGCGAGAAAAAAACCGACAAAATATTAAACAGGATATTCAACGAGGCATATCCCCAGTAAGGTAATATGTATTTTAAAACTTTATGAAGCTTTTTCATTGATGCAAATATAAAGAAAAACCATTCAGATTAAGGCAAAATAGTACTTTTGTGGAATGGAAACAAAAAGACAGCTAAAGGTTTCACGATTGTTACAACGTGACCTGGCACAGATATTTCAACTCGAAAGCCGGAATGTTTTCGGGGGAGCAATGATTACCGTCACTAAAGTCAATATTACAAAGGATCTTGCAACCGCAAAGGTGTTTTTAAGCCTTTTTGGTATGAAAGATAAAGAAGCATTAACAAAAAAAATCAAACAGCGGACAAAAGATATCCGAAGAAAACTAGGCTATAACATCAAGAACCAACTTCGTGTTGTGCCTGAACTTGAATTTTTTGAAGATGATTCGCTTGATTATATCGAAAACATTGAACGATTGTTGGCTGATGATGATAAATACGGCAATAATCAGAAATAATTACACTAACCATTATTAAAAAGCATGGAATACGATCCAATAAAAAAGCGTTTAGGTAATTTCTTCAATAAAGCGCCATGGTTACGCATATTGTTTTATAAGCTACTTGACCTGTTATTGCTTCGTACATGGCATATATGCAAGGAATTGAAAAGTTGGGCAAAAAAAAACCAGGGCAGAAAAACTGTTTTAGATGCGGGCTCGGGATTTGGGCAATACACTTATTTTATGGCTTCTCACTGGAAATCATGGAATATTACAGCAATAGATGTAAAAGAAGAGCAGGTACAGGATTGCCGTGATTTCTTTGAAAAAACCAAGCTGAAAAACCCTTCCTTCCAAACAGGTGATCTGACTGAATATAAAAAAGAAAACAGCTATGACCTGGTTTTATGTGTTGATGTGATGGAACATATTCTTGAGGACTTCACCGTCTTTCAAAATTTTCATCATTCGATGAAAGATGGCGGCATGTTACTGATATCAACTCCTTCCGATCAGGGAGGGTCTGATGTGCACGATCATGATCATGAATCATTTATCGATGAACATGTCAGAGATGGGTACAATATTGATGAGATACAGGAAAAACTTAAGAAAGCTGGTTTTAGTAATACAGAGGCAAAATTCTCATATGGCTCACCAGGAAAAATATCCTGGAGGTTATCTATGAAATATCCAATACAGATGCTTGGCGTTTCAAAAGTTTTCTTTTTACTTTTACCTTTTTATTATTTGATCACATTTCCTTTTTCGCTGGTTCTGAACTATCTTGATTTGACCATGAAGCATAAAAGTGGTACAGGACTAATTGTAAAAGCATGGAAATAAAACCAGTAATGATGGCAAATTCAAAGCGGGGTCGGAAAAAAAAGGTGATGAAAGAAAAAAAATCTTTTTCTCAGGATGTGAAGCAACTATTCAAAAACCCTCTTTTTCTGATGTCGCTTTTTTTAGTGACCGTTACTTTTTTAAGTTATCTGCCCGTTTTTGAAAATGATTTTGTTGATTACGATGACAAAAAATTCATCTATGGAAATACATCCATCCGGAGCCTTGATAAAGAAAATGTTACTGCAATTTTCGAAAAAAGTTTTTTATCGCCGTGGTATAAACCAATTGTATATTTATCATGGGCTGTTGAATACTACTTTTTTGGTTTAAATCCGGTTGCTTTTCACACCAACAACCTGATCCTGCATATTTTAAATTCCCTGTTGGTTTTTCTGATCATGATAAGGATACTGAATCGTATTTCGCCATCATATAAGTTCATCAATTGGGTTGCTTTATTCATCGCACTATTGTTTAGTTTAAGTCCTGTTAAAGTTGAATCGGTTGCATGGGCAGTAGAACGAAAAGATGTTTTATTCAGTTTATTCTTTTTGAGCAGCATGTTGCTTTATCTAAGGTATCTTGATAACAAAAAATATAGAAATATTGTGATTGGCAGTCTGCTGTTTGGGTTGAGCCTTTTAAGCAAATCAATGGCCATCACATTGCCTGCGATCCTGTTTCTTATTGATTATCTGTACAAAAAGAAATTGAACATACCTCTTTTTCTTGAAAAAACACCTTATTTTATTGTTTTACTTGTGGGTTTCTATTTCTACGGTTTCTTTACTAAAGACGATGATCAGGAGCGTGTGACTCACCCTGGTAATGTGAATACGGAGTATCGAATCAATAAAGATTATTTCTCTGATAAAGCAACTTACATTACAAGTAAGGTTGTTTTTTCCTCTTACCGGTTAAACAAATGGGTGGTACGATCAGTAGCTCCTGTTAACCTTTCAGTTGTACACCCTTTGCCGGA
>JAUXII010000249.1 GCA_030621075.1 Lentimicrobiaceae bacterium | reverse complement strand
CCTTTTCCAAAACTAAGTAATTTAATGGATCTTTCAGTGCCATTAATATACATTTCATGATCGAAAGTTACTTCCGGCAGGCGTGTTTTTAGGATTGGTGTTGTTTGAACCAATGCTTCATAATAGCCATACCACGTCATTAAATTTCTTGATTTTTTAAAATTTCTGGGCTTGCTTACATTTTTTATTGAATCCAAACGAGCAAATTCTTTTTTTGCATAAACACTATCTTTTTGAATTTGCCCCGGCTCTTCTTTGATGATCATATTTCTTGTTTTACGGGTGCTGATGATGATAACATCGTCGGCAAATGCCTGATTACCACGTATATGCTCATTATGGTAATGGCTGTTTACCACATATTTTACAGGGCTGAGTTTAAGTTTTTCAACAACTCCCAGCAATTCTTCCGCGACAAACGGTGAGAGGAATGTGTCGAAGATAACTGTTTTATCTCCAAGATCAACAATCCCGGCATTACCGATAGCATGGCCGCCGCTTTTATGAATAACGGCATATATGCCATCATCCATTTTAAGTACTTCGAAATTTGTTGATTTGATTTTTTGGGCCCATCCTTGTGTGATAAGAAGTGAGGCAATGCAAATAATAAGCAATTTAATTATTTTCATAGTAATCGATTTCTAGTGGTTTATTTTTGATTTAAGTAATTTCACGCAAAAATAGTAAAAATATGATAGTTAGATTTTTTCATAGAAAGTATTTAAACCGTCTCAAAATATTTTGATAAAAAGAATAATTATATTTGTTCGATTTCGTTCAGTAATATACATTTTCGGACAATTGATAATTATTGACAATGATGTGTCGGGATGTTTATTGTTGGTTAGTAATACATTATAAAATTGGCATGATAAATGGATATACTTTATGGAAAATTTTTCATTTAAACCCCGGTATGCGAATTAAGGTTGTTTCAGGTATTATAATAGGCTTATTTTTTCTTTCGTTAACTTCATTTGCCCAGGAGCAGAAAAGAAAATATCAAACGCAGAGACTTTCTGGCGATGCCCCGGTTATCGATGGAGTAATGGATGATTCATCATGGGACCAGGTTGAGTGGGGTGATGAATTCACACAAAGTGAGCCATATGATGGCAGATCTCCTTCTCAGCCTACTTATTTCAAGATCCTATACGATGATGATAATTTGTACATTGGGGTTTTGTCGTACGACAGTCTCCCCGGAAAGATATACAAAAGAATGTCGAGGCGTGATAGTTTTGATGGTGATCGCATTATTGTTATAATTGACAGCTATTTTGATCATCTAACAGCTTTTGCCTTCAGTGTAAATGCTGTGGGGGTGAAAGGAGATGAATATGTTACTGATGATGGAAGGAGCTGGGATGAAACATGGGATCCTATATGGTATGCAAAAACAACAATACATGACACCGGGTGGACTGCTGAAATCCAGATCCCATTCACACAACTGAGATTTGGAAATAGAAACGAGCATGTTTGGGGCCTCCAGATTATGAGGATGATATTTAGAAATGATGAATGGGATCAGTGGCAATATATACCGCAGGATGCATCTGGCTTGGTACATAATTTCGGTGAACTTCATGGAATAAATGGCATTCACCCAAAGCGGCAAGTTGATTTTTTTCCTTATATTGTTACCAAAGCTGAGACCTTCGAAAAAGAAGAAGGTAATCCGTATACCGAAAAAGGAAAAGACGCAACTGTTTCAGCCGGATTGGATGCGAAGATTGGTATAACCAATGACCTGACGCTTGACCTGACTGTTAACCCGGATTTTGGACAGGTTGAGGCTGATCCATCGGAGGTCAACCTTACTGCCTTTGAAACGTTTTTTCAAGAGAAAAGGCCCTTTTTCATTGAAGGCAATAACATCTTAAATTTTCAATTCATTTACGGTGGGAGTCCATATTCAAGAGATAATTTGTTTTACTCCCGTAGAATTGGCCGCCAGCCGAGGCACTACCCTGATGTTGATGATGGGGAATTTGTAGATTCACCTGATAATACAACCATATTGGGTGCTTTTAAAATAACCGGAAAAACTCAATCAGGATGGTCGGTAGGCATACTGGAAAGTGTTGCACAGCGTGAGAATGCGGATATCTCAGGGAATAATAGTACAAGAAAAAATGAAGTAGAGCCTTTAACAAATTACTTCACCGGCAGGTTGCAAAAGGATATAAACAAGGGAAATACGATAATTGGGGGGATGATGACTGCCACAAACCGGAAAATCACTAACCCTGCCATTGATTACATCCCTGATGCAGCATATTCGGCCGGGGTGGATTTTCAACAATACTGGAAAGACAAAACATATTATATTAAATTTAAAGGCTCCTTTAGTTATCTCAAAGGAGATACAATAGCTCTTACAAATATTCAGCGATCGCCGGTTCATTATTTTCAACGCCCCGATGCCACTTACCTGAAATTAGATTCCAGCAAAACTTTTTTAAGCGGCCATGCTGGTACTGTGGAGTTTGGTAAATTCGGGAAGGGGCATATTAACATGATGGGGTATGTTACCTGGCGGTCACCGGGGTTGGATCTGAACGACATAGGTTACTTAAGATCCGGAGATGAGATTTTTCAGGTATTCTGGATTCAGTATCGTATTTGGGAGCCCTTTAGTATATTCAGGAGTATGCGCATCAATGGTAATCAGTGGAGCGGTATGGATTTTGGCGGGCGAAAATCCTTTTATGGGGGAAATATCAATCTAAACTCACAATTTAAAAATCACTGGTCGTTTGGAACAGGGTTTAACTATGAAGGCAGCGGACTCGACAAAGGAGTCCTCAGGGGTGGCCCTTCATTTAAATATCCGGCCAGCAAAAATGTATGGTTTTATGCTGAATCAGATGAACGAAAGAAATTTGTTTTTGAAATTTCGCATTCCCGATCCTGGTCATCTGTTAGTGATGAATTACATCAAAATTACAGCCTCGACTTTACATACAGGCCGCTGGATGCTTTAAAATTATCTTTTTTACCTTTTTTCTCTAAAGGATACTCCAGGATACAGTATATAGAGTCAA
>JAUXII010000305.1 GCA_030621075.1 Lentimicrobiaceae bacterium | reverse complement strand
AATGTTTATAGAAAATTTTCAATGGTGGAAGATATTCGACCCCGGCTGGGGTCGTACATGTCCTTTAACCTCTTGTTTTCTATAAACATGTAAACCCTCTGGGTTTCATTTTAAGGTAGACACCTTCATGCAAAAGAACCTTATCTTTTTAGCACCCAGGCCTCTGGGTTCTCATTTGATCTGATAAGTCTCATGTTTTCAAGGGCATCGTCTTTGTGGATATATCCATTGTAGCTAACCCTGTGCAATCCGCCACTGCTGGTTCCAACTATCCGGGCATCATAACCTTTAGCGCTTAGCTTTTCAACAAGTGATGAGGCATTGTTGAGGTTTTTAAAGGCTCCTGCAATGATGAAATAGTTAAAAGAAGTTTCATCAATGGTTGGTTTTGGAGGTGTCTCTATCTGATGATCTTTCATTGCAGGTATCGGAGAGTCAAGAATTTTTTTTGTTTCAGCTTCGGAATCTTTTTTTTCATCTTCTATGTTTGCAATGGCTGAAGGAATCAATGGAACATCCTTTATTTCAATTGTTTCAGAATGCAAATTAGTAGTTGAGGGGAAGGTGCTAACGTCCGTTTGGAATGCTTTAAAATAGGTAAAAATCCCTGAGTAATTAGTAGAAAAGTCTTTAATTACACCCATATTCAGGTATCCCCAAACAAAAAGAATCAAAACGGGGATGATATATAATGCAGCATATTTTGGTTTTCTAACGGAGGAGTGCCTTTCAGTGACAGGAACACGGTCTTTAAACAGTTCTTTCTTTTTGAATTGTAAGTCAGTTCCTTTTTTAACAGGAGGGGAGATAAAGGAAGAGAGGCCATAAGAGCTGTTCAAATAATTAAGCCTCTTTTCGGGAGTAAATTGTATTTTTTTTTCAACATTTAACCAGAGTGTGCCGATACCGGGCAAAGAAATATTCTGACGATTATTTAATTGACTGAGGCAATTATCCACAAATTGTTGTACAATGTGGCTGGCTTCTTCAAAAGAGATGTTTTGTTTTTGCGATAAGTAATTAATTAGAAGGCCATCACTGTTTTTCAGGCTGGTATTAAACAAAATATCTTTTGAAGGTGGCGAAAACCGATGCAGTACCGGATGAATATTTGCCGGTGAATAATTTGTAATAAAGCCCCCCAATCCCGGAAGGATAACGCAATCGTGATCAAATAATAATTCGCTGATGTATTGATTAATGTTCATTTGTTATTTTGATTCTTCCTGATTAGCAGGTGCTAAATTACGATTGATTCTGGTATTAATCAAGCTTTGTTTGTAATTTTTAATAAATCGTCAGGTTTGTCAATACTTACACTCTTGGTTGTTACCACCTTAACATGGATTTTGTACCCATTCATCATCCACCTGAGTTGCTCAAGCGATTCTGCCAATTCAAGGGGTGTAGGTGCTAACCTCGCTATTTTAATAAGTGTTCCGGTTCGAAATGCATAAATGCCAATATGCTTATAAAATGGATAACTGTTAACCCAATTAGAAGTTTTTTCATCCCTGATAAAAGGTATTATTGACCTGCTAAAATACATGGCATTTCCCTGGGTGTCAATGATAACTTTTACTGATGAAGTATCGGCTAATTCCGGTGTGGTCTCTATTTTTGTGGATAGAGTGGCTATTTGAACATTCGGATCCTGAAAACAGGAAATCAATCCATCAATTTGATCCGGGTTTAGAAAAGGTTCATCTCCCTGGATATTAACAACAACGTCGTAATTGAAATTATCCATGTGATTGATCACCTCAGCACATCTTTCGGTTCCGTTTTTGTGATCAGGTGAGGTCATCATTGCCACCCCCCCGAAACCTTCTACATGCGTGGCTATTCGTTCATTATCAGTGGCTACCAATATTTTAGACAAACGTTTGCTTTTCCCTGCTTGCTCATATACCCTTTGGATCATTGACTTGCCGTTGATCATAGCCAAAGGCTTTCCCGGAAACCTGGTTGAACCATACCGCGCTGGAATAATCCCAATATTGTTAAAACAATCCATGCAACTCAGCATTTACTTTTTCTATAACCATTCCCAGATCCTCGGGGTTCTCAGCCATATCAATATTATCAACATTGAAAATCAGCAGCTTGCCCAGCTTATACGTTGCGATCCACTCTTCATATCTTGTATTGAGACTTTTAAGGTAATCAAGTCTGATGGACTCTTCATATTCCCTGCCACGTTTTTGAATTTGCTTTACAAGTGTCGGAACAGAAGCTTTTAGATAAATAAGCAGGTCAGGCGGCTGAATAAACGTTGCCATCAGGTCGAACAGATCCCGGTAATTGTCGTAGTCACGTGTAGTCATCAGATTCATTTCGTGAAGGTTGGGAGCGAAAATATGAGCGTCTTCGTATATGGTTCTGTCCTGTATTACTGTTTTCCCTCCTTCCCGGATGTGAATAATCTGTCGAAAGCGGCTATTTAAAAAATAGATCTGTAAATTGAATGACCACCTTTGCATATCTTCATAAAAACTATGT
>JAUXII010000229.1 GCA_030621075.1 Lentimicrobiaceae bacterium | reverse complement strand
TATTTATTTCGGTGGTGATGGGTTTGATGATATTTACATCATTGATGTAAGTGACCCATCCAACCCAATATATGAAGGAGAACTTGCTGTTAATGACTGGAGCCCGGGTATTGAGGTTTATAAGCACCATCTTTTTGTTGCCGGATATTGGGGAGGGTTTCAGATATTTGATTTGGAAGACCCGACAAATCCCGTTGAGGTTGGGTATTACCCAATGGCATTTGCTCGTGAAATTACTGTTGGCCCAGGGAAGGCATTTATTTCAGGCTATGTTAATATGTCAGGAGGAGGTATTGAAGTGTTTGATATCACCGACCTGACCAATCCGCAACATGTGGTAACTTATGAGAGTTGGGGTATCGACTTGCAATGTGTTGGCGATAACCTGATATACAGTCGTCGGCCTTATCTGGATATAGATGCAGCTATTTATGCGCTTGATGTTTCTGATCTCTCTAACCCGGTTTTAAAACAAACGCTGGATAGCGTTGCAGCAAACGGCATATATTATAATGATGGATATCTGCTGGGAATAGAAGATTTTCAATTGAAAATTTTCGGGGATTCTACCCAGGTAGGGTATTTTGAAAAACTACATGACAAACAATTTGTAATTGATTGTTATCCAAATCCGGCAAATGATCAATTAAGTTGCAGGTTCAATTTATCACGTTCTAATGTTGTTTCCGTGGAGGTATATAATTTGGCAGGCAAATGTGTAATGAAATTTTCTCCTCAAACATACCCTGAAGGGGAACATATTTTTACCACAAACACAAAATCATTGTGTCCTGGTGTTTATCTGATGAAGGTTCAATGCGGTGAGCAAAATAGTATGAAGAAATTTATTGTTTGCAGATAGATCCATGCTATCGGGATTTTTCGACCCTTTTTCGACTCCAGGCTTGACCCGTTTAATCAACAAGTAACGACCTGACCCTTAATTCACCTCCTTTTATGATTTTAGTGTCAAAGGAGTGGCATGAAGGGCAGGGAGTGTACAAATCTTCTACAGCAAATTCATGCTGGCACTCATTGCATTTTACCGTTGCCGGAACTTCGTTAATGATTATCCTCGCTTTTTCAAGAACAGAATTTTTTACTGCTTCTGTCAGGGCAAACTCAAGAGCCTCGACTACAACACCCGACAACTGGCCTATATCCAATTCCAGTTCCCTGACTACCGAGGCTTCAGCTTTCTTTACCTCTTCATCAACAATCTCAACGATATTCATCGCTATGGATAATTCATGCATATGCCTGAAATAAATAAAAGTCAGCCAAAAGTATGAAAAATGAGCGGTCGTAATTATTTATTTTGTAATAAATCTAACTTTTTTTCTTTCGGGTAAAATAAATGATTTTTTTTTCCGATCTTTGAAAAATTAAAAAAAAAATCGAACATAATTTAGACATTACAAAACAATAATAGGTTTTAATAAGGGATCCGCTATGAGTAAAATTATTGCTGTCAATGTTAAATGTCCGGAATGTCGCAAATCCTTAATGGATGAGGAATATTTGCTGCACGACAGGCCTAGCATTAAGATAAATGTTGAGATGGGTAACAAACGTGGGACTATCAGGCTTTGCTCTCTTTATGGCTGTTATGATCATAAGAGTGATATTGATTTAATTGAGGGGGAAGTAGCAAAATTTCATTGCCCTCATTGTAACAAGGAAATTACATCATCTGAACTTTGTGAGACTTGCGGCGCAAAAATGATTCCTTTTACACTGGAGATGGGCGGAAGGGTTAGTTTCTGTTCACGAAGCGGTTGTACAAAGCATTATGTTGCGTTTGAGGATATCTCCGATGCTATAAGAAAGTTTTATAAGGAATACGGCTACAGATAAATATTAACAGATTCGCGGTAGTTGCTCACCTGCCAGCATATCCAGGATTCTTTTCCCGCCTATTGTTGTTGTAATCCAGGCTCGCCCAGGATGCTCATCAACAATTTCGCCAATAACTGAACTGTTACTACCTAACTTATCGTTATTAATTGCTTTAAGAACTTGATCTGTATCTTCTGAGGACACAACCATGATCACTTTTCCTTCATTAGCAACATACAGAGGGTCGTAACCTAAAAGCTCACACATTCCTCTTACATTTTCGTTTACAGGAATTTCTTGCTCATCAATTTCAATACCCATTCCGGTTATCTCAGCCAGTTCGGTTAAAACAGTAGCAACACCACCGCGCGTAGCATCTCTCATAAAATGAATTTGGTCTGATACGTTCAGGGCTTTATTGATCAGATGATTCAGACATGCACAATCAGAAGTAATACTTGATTTTAGATTCAAAAACTCCCTGGCAGCGAGAACAGCCATTCCATGATCACCAATCGTTCCATTGATGATTATTTTGTCGCCCCTCTTTACCTTGTTGGCAGTACTAATATGTTTTAGTTGAGAAGAAAGTGCCCCCAAGCCTGTTGTGGTAATAAAAACTTTATCGCACTTGCCCTTATTTACAACTTTGGTATCACCAGTAACGATTTGTACACCTGCTTTTTTAGCTTCTTCTGCCATTGATTGAACTATCTCTTCAAGATCATTGAAATCAAAACCTTCTTCGATAATAAATGATGCGCTTAAATATAGCGGTTTGGCTCCGGATACAGCCAGGTCATTTACGGTACCGGCAATGGCCAGTTTTCCAATATTCCCTCCGGGAAAAAAGAGTGGATCGACAACAAATGAATCAGTTGTAAAAGCTACATTGCTAGTATCTAAGCTTAACAATGCCGAGTCAGTTTGATCAGCTAACACAGGGTTGTGAAAATGCCTGACAAACAAATTTTCGATCAGGTTATGAGTCAACTTGCCGCCGCTGCCATGACCAAGGAGAATTTTTTTATCCATCTCTGTTATATTTGTAATAAGCGTGGCATGCCCCCTCGTTTGATACCATGCAAGCCCCAAAAGGATCGGAAGGTGTACATGCTTTAGCGAAAAGCTTGCAGTCGCCCGGTTTTTTCAACCCCTTGAGAATCTCCCCACAAATACAACCCTTATCTTCCCTGGTTTCTTCAACCTCAACATCGATCATTTTTTCAGCATCAAAACGGCTGTATTTCTCCCTTAAAACCAATCCGCTTTTCTTAAGAATACCCAGTCCCCTCCACCAGTCATCTCTTAGATCAAATACCTCATCAAGCATTTTTTTTGCTTTGAGGTTCCCTTCCGGCTTAACAGCTCTTTTATATTGGATTGCAACTTCAGGTTTATCGTTTTCAATCTGGTTGACAAGCATTAAAATGGATT
>JAUXII010000103.1 GCA_030621075.1 Lentimicrobiaceae bacterium | reverse complement strand
CTGTTGATTTTGCTCAAAACGGTTGGGTCTTTCGCTACAACCAGGCAAGCGGTGCAATGGTTGACTCCATACAGGCGGGGGTTATTCCGGGAGGGTTTCTTTTTAGAACACCAATCCTAATTGCGAATTAAATGTGTAGATTTGCCTGCCGTTTGAAAATCAGCAGTAGATAAAATGATTCCGAAAAGTCAAACAGAAATCAAATTAGGCCATAGGCATAAGTAGTTGATATCCAATTCGTAATGCGAAAAAGCAACTAGATAACACAACATATGAGTAGTATAAAAGTAAACATTGACTGGATTGAAGAAATGGCTTTTGAGACTGAAATAAATGGACATAAACTAATTTTAGATGCTGATGCATCTGTTGGCGGTAAAGACAGGGGCCCGCGTCCTAAACCACTAACCCTTGTTTCTTTAGGAGGTTGTACAGGAATGGATGTTGTTTCAATTCTGAAAAAAATGAGGGTTAATTTTGAATCATGCCGGGTTTCAATTGAGGCAGAACAAACAGATGAGCATCCCAAATATTATCATAAAATACATCTCACTTACATTTTCAAAGGCAAGGATCTCCCTATGGCTAAATTAGACAAAGCAGTAAATTTATCACAGGACAGGTATTGTGGTGTATCAGCCATGCTAAGGGATTCGGCTGAGCTAACGTATGAAATAGTTATTGAATAACCCACAACCTTTATTATTTATTTCATTTTTCTATTACCTTTGCTTTTTCATCTTTTGTCTGATAAAAGCAGTTATTTACATTTTTTTTATTTACCTTAGTTCCAAATTTTTATAAAGCCAATCTTAACTGAAAGAAATGTCACAAATAGGAGGGGGAAAACCTCCTGAATTTCTTAGTACACACCCGAGTGATGAAAATCGTGTTAAGGCATTACAGAAGTTTTTGCCTGAGGCTCAAAAATATTATACTAAAAATGAAAAATCTGGAGGATCAATAAAACTATGACCATTACTGTTATTATCATTTTATTACTGATTGGCTTTTTACTTTTATTACTGGAGATACTTGTACTGCCCGGCACAAATGTTGCTGGTATTTTAGGATTTATCCTTATTGCAGTTGCTGTATGGCAGGCATTCGAGGTTTATGGTCAAAAGGCCGGTCTCCTGACGCTGGGAGGTGCCGTGATTATGACTATTGTCTTTCTGTCATTAGTCCTTAAATCAAAAACCTGGAAAAAGCTAACATTAAAATCAAAAATTGATGGAAAGGTAAATGTTATCGAAGAGTCGAAAGTTAAAGTCGGCGATACAGGTAAAACTGTTTCCAGGTTAGCTCCATCGGGAAAAGCATTGATCAACGGTGATTATTATGAAGTTCATACTGTTGGAGAATTCCTGGACCCTAATACCGAGATCATCATCAACAAAATAGAATTCAATAAAATATTAATCAAACAAAAAAACAAATAGTTATGGAAGAAAGTAATGTATTTATGATTATTGTTATAGGAGTGGCCTCACTGATAGGATTATGGATAATTTTTTATTTCGTTCCTGTTGGCTTGTGGTTTACGGCTCTCTTATCGGATGTACGGGTTTCGTTGATACAACTTGTGCTTATGCGCTGGAGAAAAGTACCACCACAGGTTATCGTACGGACCCTCATTGCTGCAACCAAAGCCGGGCTTAAATTATCCCGAAACGAGATGGAAGCCCACTATTTAGCAGGTGGTAACGTTACTGCGGTTGTAAATGCCCTTATTTCAGCAGATAAAGCAAATATGAATCTTGATTTCAAAACCGCTACTGCTATTGACCTGGCCGGAAGAGATGTGCTGGAAGCTGTTCAAATGTCTGTTAACCCAAAAGTAATTGACACTCCGCCTGTAACCGCAGTCGCAAAAGATGGTATTCAGCTCATTGCCAAGGCAAGGGTTACGGTAAGAGCTAATATCAAGCAATTGGTCGGGGGTGCCGGAGAAGAGACTGTTTTGGCCAGAGTAGGAGAAGGGGTAGTCTCCTCTATTGGATCTGCCGACTCTCATAAAAAAGTTCTTGAGAACCCGGATTCTATTTCCAAACTGGTTTTGAATAAAGGACTTGATTCAGGTACTGCTTTTGAAATCCTTTCTATCGATATTGCCGACATCGATATTGGAAAAAATATTGGTGCTGTACTGCAAATGGATCAGGCTAATGCCGATAAAAATATTGCACAGGCCAAAGCTGAGGAGCGAAGAGCTATGGCTGTTGCTACCGAACAGGAAATGAAAGCAAAAGCACAAGAAGCCAGAGCTAATGTAATTCAGGCTGAAGCTGAAATACCGATGGCTATCGCCGATTCTTTCAGAAGTGGAAACCTTGGCATTATGGATTACTATAAGTTTAGAAATATCCAGGCTGATACCAAGATGAGAGACTCTATTGCTGAGCCACCTTCAAAACCCAAAGGGAAATCTTAATACTAAGTTCTAATTTATTTACATGTTCCCTGGTATTATCCTGAACTGCTCTGTGGTTAATGTTTTATTATAACCACAGAGCAATTAATTTCCTTTTCCCATAATGGTGTTACAAAAAGACATATCATTTGTGGTGCATAATTACAGAAAGCTACTTTCTGTCTGCTATCATTCCCTCGACAAAGCAGGAAAAAAGCATGTACGTCAAGCGTATCAGTTGCTGATAGATGAATACCAGTGTAAAAAAATGGAATCTGGTGAATATTATATCTCTCATGCAGTTGAAGTTACTATAGTTGTGGTTGAGGAAATAGGCCTCACCTCCGATTCCATTGTCTGTACACTCTTACATAATATCCTTGCAAATACGAATGTTAGTCTAACAGACATCGAAAAACAGTTTTCAAAGAATATTGCGGAAACCCTTAATGGATATACCAAGATATCCCGCCTCTCGACACAACGGACATCGTTAAATGCAGAAAATTTTATCAAGCTGTTATTAACCATATCAGGGGATGTTCGTGTTATCCTGATCAGGCTTGCCGACAGGCTTGACTACATGCGAAAAATAAATAAACTGCCTGAAAACATAAAACATCAAGTTGCAGTCGAAACTGCTCATTTGTATGCTCCCATAGCACACCGGCTGGGCCTTTACCATATCAAAACGGAGCTGGACGAATTGTCAATGAAATACGCTCAACCTGAAATATTTAATGATATCAGGAATAAACTTATTGAGTCGAGTGATGCCAGAGAAGCTTATATTACTGAATTTATTGACCCAATTGCTGCAGCACTGAATAATCATGGCTTTCAATGTGATATCAAAGGACGTGTCAAATCTATTTCATCTATCTGGAAAAAAATGAAACTCCAGAATGTTGACATCAATGAAGTTTATGATCTTTTTGCCGTTCGAATCATAAATAAAAAAATCAAAAAAGATGAAAAAAATGATTGTTGGGAAATATACTCAATCGTTACCAATATTTTTCAACCTAACCCAAAAAGACTAAGAGATTGGATCACAACACCAAAAACGAGTGGTTATGAATCTTTGCATACTACAGTTATTGGGCCGCATAGACGATGGGTGGAAGTGCAAATACGGTCGGCAAGAATGGATGAAGTCGCTGAAAAAGGAGGTGCTTCACATTGGTTATACAAAGAACCGGCTTACCGAAAAAACAGAGATACCTGGTTCAATAAAATCAGAGAACAACTTGAAAACCCGCAAATCAACGGCTTAATTCCTGCTAAGCATTCCAAAATGGAACTTTACTCCAAAGATATCTTTGTGTTTACTCCTGCAGGAGATCTAAAAAAGCTTCCTCTCGGTGCTACAGTATTGGATTTTGCTTTTGAAATCCATACCAATGTAGGTTCACAATGCACAGGGGCAAGAGTAAATAATAAAATTGAACCAATCAGGTATATTTTAAAAAATGGTGATCAGGTAGAAATAATTACATCAAAAAATCAAAAACCAAAAGCTGACTGGATAAAAATTGCTAAAACATCAAAAGCAAAAGCCAAAATAAAAAAATTCATTAAGGAACTGCAATATGATAAGGCTGATGAGGGAAAAGAGATGCTAAAAAGAAAGCTAAGTCAGTTGAAGCTCTCTTTTAATAACAACACAATCAATCAATTACTAAATTACTTCAACATAACCATTCCAATCGACTTATATCATAGAATAGCAACAGGAAAGATAGATATCTCAGAAATTAAAGGATGTTTCTATCACGCTGCGGAGGAGGAGTCATTGAAGGATTCTAGTCTCGTTCCGGAAGTTGAACCTGATAAACGGCCGCAAGTTAGCCACCCATCTGAATTATTATTGATTGATGGCCAAGCCGACCTTCATGATTATAAATTTGCAAATTGCTGTAAGCCTGTTTTCGGGGATGATATTTTCGGATTTGTAACTGTCGATAAAGGTATCAAAATTCATAGAGCTAACTGTCCTAATGCCATTCAAATGCGATTACGCTATAGTTACAGGGTGATTGATGTTAAATGGGTAGCCGCAGGAGATGATACTCCTGTTTTGGCCGGATTGAAAATTACAGGGACAAATGAACCCGGTGTTGTGAATAAAATTTCCAGTTTGCTCACTGATAAATTAAGAATAAGTATCCATACATTTTCATTTACTTCAAGTATAAATAAAATCGAGGGCGAGATAAAGGCTTATGTGAAAGATTCCAGGCAATTAGATTACCTGATCAGCCAGATTCTTAAAATTGATGGCGTTAAGAAAGTAAGCAGGATAAAATAATGTCTTAAATCCTTTTTATGGAGAAAAATAAAATATCCTGGAAGAAGGTAAATCGTATAAATTCCTTATCAAAGGACATATTTGGTTATGAATGCAAGATGAAAATCCATGCCAGTGAAAAAGAGAAATATTCTTCAAAAGATTGTGTGTTATGCAAAGTGATAGGCTTTAGGAAGGGTAGGTTGGAGTTGGTAGTAAGCACAGATATGTAGCAATGAACAGGGAACAGTAGCCAGTAACCGGTAGCCGGTAGGCGGTATGACGCTAAATTGGAAAGAACAGATTGAAAAACAATAAATACTACCATCAATATGCGTGACTGTATTGGAGAAAAATTTATTTTAAATGATAGAGTTTTACCAACAAGTGAGTTCGACAAATCATCTTTGTTGAAAGGTAAGTCACTTTATGAAGTAATTAATTTCTACAACAGCCAATTTTTGTATCTGGAAGATCATATGCACCGGCTTCAAAATTCTGCCAGGCTGGGAAAACTGAATATATGG
>JAUXII010000265.1 GCA_030621075.1 Lentimicrobiaceae bacterium | reverse complement strand
CTGATAATCGCAGCTTTTACGCCGGTTTTTGTCCGGCGGCTAAGCTCAAAGCCGAATTGGCTGGCTTTTCCAGTAAATCCTTTTGGGAAACTGAACCACAAAGGCTGTTCCTTATAATTAATATAGCGGCTCAATGCAAGTTGTTCACCGCACTGTTTTCGGTCAAACAGATATGAGGTTTTGAACCAAAAATCTCTAAGAGAAGCTATATCAAATGAAAATTCATCTTGATTATGCGTCAGGTTCAGCAAACGCCCGGATATTGGTTTTCCGATAATGTGGTAGTTGATTTTGCCTTCATCAAACAAATTTGTTACTCTCTTTAAATCTTTAACCTGAATGATAATTCCAGGATTCTCACTAAAAAGCAATTTAATAATATCTCTTTCAGGAATATCACTAAGGTTGACTTCCAGGCCAATATCATTGCGCGTAAATGTCATTTCGAGCAATGCTGTTATCAATCCGCCAGCTGAAATATCATGGCCTGCAAGAATGAGGTCGTCAGCTATCAGGTGCTGTATCAAATCAAAAGTCGTGGCGAAGTAACCCGTATCTTTAACTTTAGGGGTTTCCGATGCCAGTGTTCCTGTTATTTGGGAAAAGGAGCTGCCGCCAAGATCGTAATTATCCCCTGCCAGATTAATATAAATTAAATGTGTATTCTTGTCATCATGAAATACCGGCCTAACAACCTTTCTGATATCAGTCACTTCTCCAACTGCAGATACAATTACCGTTCCGGGAGCATAAACTGTATTTCCATCAGGATACTTCTGGGTCATTGATAATGAATCTTTACCTGTGGGGATATTGATACCCAGGTCGATAGCAAATTCACTTATCGCCTTTACAGCGGAGTACAGCCGGGCATCTTCACCTTCATTCTTAGCAGGCCACATCCAATTAGCGCTAAGAGAAACACCTCTTAAGCCATCCTGTAAAGGGGCCCAGATAATGTTGGTAAGCGCTTCTGCAACCGACATTACAGACCCGTTTTCAGGGTTGATCAAGCCTGTAACCGGAGCATGGCCAAGAGAGGTTGCAATTCCTTTAACACCGTGATAATCCATTGCCACAACGCCAAGGTTATTCAGAGGAAGCTGGACAGGACCGGCAGTCTGCTGTAATGCTACTTTTCCGGTTACTGAGCGGTCAACTTTATTTGTAAGCCAGTCTTTGCAAGCCACTGCTTCAATTTGTAACACATCCTCAATGTATTTCTCCAGGCGATTTTTATCATACTTCAATTTTCCCAGAACATGTTGGCTAACATGGTCATTCAGGATTGTTGCAGGTGGGCTCCCAAACATATGCTCCAGGTTGAGGTCGAGCGGATTTTGCTGATCATCCGATCCAACGACTGTAAATTTCATATCACCTGTTATCTCCCCTACTACATACATCGGGGCTCTTTCTCTTTCAGCGATCTTCCGCAGCAGGTCAACATCATCACTTTTAAGGACCAGTCCCATTCGTTCCTGGGATTCATTTCCAATGATCTCCTTAGCCGATAAGGTGGGGTCGCCAACCGGCAATTTCGATAATTCAATCACTCCTCCCGTTTCTTCTACCAGTTCAGAGAGACAATTCAGGTGCCCGCCGGCACCGTGGTCATGGATCGATACAATGGGATTGGTTGTGGCTTCTGTTAGGGCACGAATAGCATTAGCTACTCTTTTCTGCATCTCAGGATTAGATCGTTGGACGGCATTTAGTTCGATCGTATTATCGAATTCGCCGGTTGCAACAGAAGAAACAGCTCCTCCACCCATTCCAATCCGATAATTATCACCCCCCATAACAATAATTTTATCCCCAATTTCAGGAACATCTTTATGGCTATCCTTCATCTTTCCAAAACCGATTCCACCAGCGAGCATGATCACTTTATCGTAGCCAAACATTTTCGATAGTCCATTGTATTCAAAAGTCAACAGGGAGCCACATATAAGTGGCTGGCCAAATTTATTACCAAAGTCACTGGCACCGTTAGAGGCTTTTATGAGTATTTCTTCAGGGGTTTGATAAAGCCATTTACGTGGTTTACTTTGTTGTTCCCATGTTCTGGCAGCTTCAAGTCGTGGATAGGATGTCATATAAACAGCAGTTCCGGCCATTGGAATGCTTCCCTTCCCTCCTGCCATCCGGTCGCGAATTTCACCTCCGCTACCAGTGGCAGCGCCATTAAATGGTTCAACAGTTGTTGGGAAATTATGCGTCTCAGCCTTAAGGGAGATAACAGTATCGATATCTTTGATACAAAAATAATCAGGTTTATCCTGAGTACACGGAGCAAACTGTTCAATTCGTGGCCCTCTGATAAAAGCACAGTTGTCTTTGTATGCTGAAACCAGGCGGTTCTTATTTACTTTCGAAGTTTTCTTAATCAGCCCAAAAAGGGAATCGGGCATTTTTTCTCCATCGATGATAAAAGTACCGTTAAAAATTTTATGCCTGCAGTGCTCAGAATTAACCTGCGAAAAGCCAAACACCTCGCTATCGGTTAATTTCCTTTTTAGTTTATGGCTAAGATCTTCTAAATATGTTATTTCACTTTCACTCAGCGCTAATCCATCATTCTTATTAAACAATTCAATATTATGGACCTTGATAATAGAGTCAGGCAGCTTATCGATGGTGTAAATATCCTGAGAAAGATCCTTGTACAGTACCTGAAGCATTGGATCGTAAGTTTCGGCAGGGGAATCAACGTTTTTAAACTTTTCTATCCGGGTGATTCGATGAACACCCATATTTTGAGTGATCTCAACAGCATTTGTACTCCAGGGGGTGATCATTTCTTTACGGGGCCCAATAAAAAATCCTTCAATTATCAGGCCATCCAGCTTCACAGCATCGCCTAACACCCACGAAAGTTTTCGCTGGCTTTCATCAGAGATATGC